>JBAVCR010000348.1:0-2501 GCA_049586815.1 Anaeromyxobacteraceae bacterium | reverse complement strand
CGCCCACCCTGGCCGCCCGCCACGCGCAGGCCGCGCTCATGGTGGGGCGGCCGGAGGAGGCGGAGCGGGTCCTCGACGAGGCGCTGCGCGCTCACCCCGAGGCGGGCAACCTGCACGTGCAGATGGGGAGGGTGCGCCTGCAGCGACAGGACTGGGCCGGCGCCCGGGAGAGCTTCCTCCTCGCCAACCGGACCGATCCCTTCGATCCGGAGATCCACGCCGGGATGGCGCGCGCCGCCGAGGCGCTCGGCGACGAGAAGACCGCCTCGCGCGAGAAGCGCTTCGCGGCCATACTGACCGGCGGATCGCATCCGTGACCGCCGAAGGGAACGAGGAGCACATGGACGATCGTCAGTCGGTGGAGACGGCCGGGCGCGACGCCGACCTGGCCGCGGTGGACGAGCTGGCGCTCGCGCGCCGGACGCTGCTCGGGGAGATCGAGAAGCGCATCGTGGGGCAGCGGTCGGTGGTCGACCACCTGCTCGTGGCCCTCTTCGCCCGCGGCCACACCCTCTTCGTGGGGGTTCCGGGGCTCGCGAAGACGCTGCTCATCTCCACCGTGGCCGAGGCCCTCGACCTCTCCTTCAACCGCATCCAGTTCACGCCCGACCTCATGCCGTCGGACATCACCGGCACCGACGTGCTCGAGGAGGACCACACCACGGGCCGGCGCGCCTTCCGGTTCGTGCCCGGCCCCATCTTCGCGAACCTCCTGCTCGCCGACGAGGTGAACCGCACCCCGCCGAAGACGCAGGCTGCGCTGCTCCAGGCCATGCAGGAGTACCGGGTCACCGCCGGCGGTCGCACCTACCCGCTCGACCTCCCGTTCCTCGTCTTCGCGACCCAGAACCCCATCGAGCAGGAGGGCACCTACCCGCTCCCCGAGGCCCAGCTCGACCGCTTCATGTTCTACGTCGACGTCGACTACCCGTCGGCGGCCGAGGAGATGGAGATCGTCCGCTCCACCACCTCCGGCGCCCGGCCGCCGCTCCGGCGCGTGCTCTCCCCCGAGCGCATCCGGCAGCTGCAGGAGCTCGTCCTGCGCGTCCCGGCCGCCGACCACGTGGTGCGCTACGCCGTCGACCTGGTGCGCCGCACCCGCCCGAAGGATCCGGCCGCCCCGGACTTCGTGAAGGACTACGTGGCCTGGGGCGCGGGCCCCCGGGCGAGCCAGTACCTCGTGCTCGGCGCGAAGAGCCGCGCCGTCCTCGACGGGCGCGTGGCCGCCTCGGAGGAGGACGTCCGCGCGCTCGCCCGGCCGGTCCTCGTCCACCGCGTCATCGCCAACTTCCGGGCCGAGAGCGACGGCGTCTCCTCCCGCGACGTCGTCGACCGGTTGCTCGAGACGGCGAAGTGACCGAGGCCGGAAAGCGCCTGCTCGATCCCGCGGTGCTCGCCCGCCTCGCCGGGTTGCGCCTGCGGGTGCGCGCCACCGCCGAGGGGGTGCTCTCCGGCCTGCACCGCAGCCCGCACCACGGGCAGTCGGTGGAGTTCAGCGAGCACAAGGAGTACGCCCCCGGCGACGAGCTGCGCCACGTCGACTGGAAGGCCTACGGCAAGTTCGACAAGTACTACGTGAAGCGCTTCGAGCAGGAGACCAACCTCCGGGCCTGGCTCGTCGTCGACGCCTCCGGGTCGATGGGCTACCGCGGGGCCGACGAGGGGCTCACCAAGCTCGGCTACGCCTGCACGCTGGCCGGCACGCTCGCCCACCTGCTCGTGCGCCAGCAGGACGCGGCTGGACTCGCGGTCTTCGCCGGCAAGGTCACCCGGGCGCTCGCGCCCCGCGCCGAGCCCTCGCAGGTGAACGCCATCCTGGAGACCCTCGACGCGCTCGAGCCGGGAGGGGAGACCCGGGTGGAGGCGGCCGTCGCCTTCCTTCACGAGCGTGCCCGCCGCCGCTCCGCGGTCATGGTGCTCTCCGACCTCCTCGACCGCGACGAGCGGATGCTGCGCCTCGTCGCCGACCTGCGCCGCCGGCGGCACGAGGTGACCGTCTTCCACCTCCTCGACCCGGCCGAGCTCGACTTCCCGTTCGACGACCCGACGCTCTTCCTCTCCATGGAGGACGACCGGCAGGTCGAGGCGCGCGGGCGCGACGTGCGCAAGGGCTACCTCGAGGTGCTCGGGCGGTGGCTCGAGGAGGTGCGGCGGACCTGCGGGGAGAACGACGTGGAGTACGTGCGCGTGCGCACCGACCAGCCCCTCGACGACGTCCTCGTGCCCTTCCTGGCGCGGCGGGAGCGCAGCGCGGCCTGACGCCATGAGCCTGTCCTTCCTCCACCCGGCGCTGCTCTGGGGGCTCGCCGCCGCGGCCATCCCGCTCGCCATCCACCTCTTCTACCGGCGCCGGCCGCGGCCGGTCCCGTTCCCGGCCATCGACTTCGTCCTGCAGGCCCGCCGGGAGACCGAGCGCCGCCTCCGGCTGCGCCGGGTGCTCCTCTTCGTGGCCCGCACGGCGCTGCTCGCGGCCGCCGCCCTCGCCATCGCGCGCCCCCGGC
>JBAVCR010000347.1:0-3433 GCA_049586815.1 Anaeromyxobacteraceae bacterium | reverse complement strand
TCCTCCGCCACCGCGCCCCCGCCGGCGGCGAGCGCCCCGAGCGCGAGCACGAGCCGGGCGAGCGCCTCCTCCGGGTTCGCGCCCCGTGCGGCGATGCCCACGTCGGCGGTGTGGGAAACCTCCTCCCAGGGCTGGGGAAGGGAGAGGCGCACGCGCGTCCCTAGCCCGCGTCGACGGGGTCGTCGGGCAGGACCATGAGGTTCACCGTCCCGTGGGCGAGGAGCCGTCCAGCCGCGTCCTCCACCTTCACGGCGAGGCTCGCGGTGCGGCGACCCAGGTGGAGCAGCTCGGAGCGGGCGCGCAGCCGGTCGCCGACCGCGGCGGCACGGACGTAGGAGACGCACATCCCGGTCGTGGTGAGCTTGCGCCCGGACGGGATGAGCGGGCGCGGGAAGAAGCTCACCGTGTCCACCAGCGTGGCGATGAGCCCGCCGTGCGTGCCGCCGTAGAAGTTGCGGTGGGACTGGTCGACGACCACCTCCATGACGGCGTGGCGGTCGCCCACCTCGGCGAGGCGGATCTTGAGCGTCTGCAGCATGGGGATGCGCGTCGCCAGCTGGAGCTCGGTCTCGGACACGGGTCCCTCCCTCAGGCGGCGCGCCCCTCGGCGAGCCGGAGCTCGGCGGGACGATGTCGGTGGTTCGCGGGAGGGCTCGGAGGCGCGTGGGCCAGGAAGGCCGCCACCACCTTGCCCATCCCGACGGCCACCGGCTCGTGGCGGAATCCGAGGAGGTCGCGGGCGCGCGAGGGATCGACGAACGACATCCAGCGCGCCGAGAAGGGGGAGATGACGGCCGGATCGAGGCCGCTGCCGAAGAGCTCCGTCGAGGGGACGGCGACGACGGGGGCGCGGGATCCGAGGAGCTCGCGCAGGAGGAGCACGAGTTCCCGCAGGGTGGGGGTCTCCTCCTGCGCCAGGTTGAAGGCCTCCCCGTGGGTGTCCTCCCGGCCCAGGATCGATACGAGGAAGCGGGCCACCTCGCTCCCGGAGACGTGGCGCATGGGCAGGTCGCCGCCGTCGGGGAGCAGGACCGGGCCGCCGTCGAGCAGGCGCCAGAGGTAGCTCTCGATGCGGCGGTGGTAATCGAGCTCCCCGTTCACCATGGGGATGCGCACCCGCGTGCACGGGAAGCCGCTCGCGGCGGCGAGGGCGTCCTCGGCGTCGCGCTTGCCCACGCCGTAGAGCCACTCGGAGAGGTCGGGCTCCGCCGGAGGGCGCGGGAGGATCGGCCCCGCGTAGTCGGACTCCCGGGCCGGGCGCGGGCAGCCCTCCCGGACGAGGTAGACCTGGCCCGTGCTCACCATGACGTGGTGGCCGACCTTGCCGGAGAAGACCTCCGCGGCGAGCCTCCCGTCCTCGCCGGTGTAGGCGGCCAGGTCGAGCACGGCGTCGAAGCGACGCCCGTCGACGAGGCGCGCGAGGTCGACCGCGCGGTCCCCGCGCAGCCGCTCGACCCGGTCGCCGAACGGATCGGCCAGGCTTCCCCGGTTGAGGAGCGTCACCCGGTCGCCGCGCGCCAGCAGCCGCCAGGTGGCGAGCAGCCCAACGAAGCGATTCCCACCGATGACGAGGACGTTCACGATGCGTGCTCCCCGGCCGCGAGCGGCCCCGGTCGCCCGTGGATCGGGACGATCTCCCGGGAGGATACCAGCCGGAACCGGGCGAAGAGGGCGAGGGCGACGGCGGAGAGCCCGATGAGGAGCCCCCACCAGCGGCCGGCCACCCCGAAGCCGCGCGCGAGGCCGAGCCCGAGCGCCGCCGGCATCCCGAGCGCCCAGTGGCCCACCAGGTTGGCCCAGAGGGTGAAGCGCGTGTCCCCCGCGCCCCGCAGGACGCCGGCGCCCACCGCCTGGATCCCGTCGGAGACCTGGAAGACCCCGGCCACGCGGAGGAGCGGCGTGGTGGCCGCCACCACCGCCGGATCCGAGCTCATCAGGCGGGCGAAGACCCCCGGGAAGAGGAGGAAGGCGAGCCCCCAGGTCGACATGAGCGCCGCGCCGGTGCCGAAGGCGACGAGCCCCGCCCGGCGCGCCGCCGGCGTGTCGCCGGAACCCACGGCCCAGCCCACGCGCACCGAGCCGGCGTTGCCGATGCCCACCGCCGCGTTGAACGAGAAGGAGGCGAGCGCGATCGCCACCTGGTGCGCGGCCATGGGCACGGCGCCGAGCCGGCCGGCCAGGACGCCCACCATGGCGAAGAGCCCCACCTCGGCCGCCATGTGCAGGCCGATGGGCGTCCCCACGCGCACCGCGAGCCGCATCTCGCCGGGGACCGGCCGGCGCACCCAGGATCCATCGACCGGGACCCGGCCGACCGCCCAGGCCACGAAGCCGGCCTGCATCCAGGTGGCGGTGGACGTGGCGATGCCGGAGCCCACGGCGCCGAGCGGCGGCAGGGCGCGGAGCGGACCGGTCCAGGCAGGGAGGTGCTCCCCGCCGAAGACGAGAAGGAGGTCGAGCAGCAGGTTCACCACGTTCGCGACCACGGCCGAGAGGAGCACCGCGCGCGGCGCGTTCACCCCCTGGAGGTAGGCGCGGGCCGCGAAGAAGAAGAGGAGCGCCGGCAGCGACGGGAGGCGGGCGAGGAGGTGGCCCGAGGCCTGCGCGGCGACGTCGGGGGCGATGCCGAGCGGACCGAGGATGGCGGGCACGAAGGCGAGCGGCACGGCGAGGAGGATGCCGAGCCAGAGCGCGAGCCAGGCTCCCTGCCAGAGGAAGTGGCGGGCCCGCCGGGCGTCGCCGGCGCCGAGCGCCTGGGAGACGAGGGGGTCGAGCCCCATCATCACTCCCATTCCCAGCACCGCCACCGAGAAGAAGAGGAGCGAGCCCAGCCCCACGTCGGCGAGCTGCGCCGCGCCGGCGCGCCCGACGACGGCCGCGTCCACCACGCCCATGAGCGACTGGCCGGCGTTGGCGACGGCGAGCGGGATCGCGAGGCGCACGAGGGCGCGCACCTCGGCGCGGATGGCGGGGGAGAGCTGCACGGGCGCGCGAACATAACGGGCCCGGCCCGGGGGGCAAAGCGGGTAAGCTCCGCCGTCCATGTCCGCCGAGGCCGCGCGCTCTCCCTGGTGGGGCTTCTCCGCCGTCTCGGTGGGCGTCTTCATGGCCACGCTCGACGGCAGCATCGTGAACGTGGCGCTCCCCTCCATCCGGACCCACTTCGGCGCCACCATCGGCGGCGTCGAGCTGGTGGTGGCGGTCTACCTGCTCGTCATCTCGGCCGCGCTGCTCGCCGCGGGGCGGCTGGGCGACGTGGTGGGGCGGCGGAGGGTCTACGCCGGCGGGCTCCTCCTCTTCACCCTCGGGTCGGGGCTGTGCGGCTTCGCCTGGTCGCTCCCGGCGCTCGTCGCGGCGCGCGCCGTCCAGGCGCTCGGCGCCGCGGCCATGATGTCGATGGGCGCGGCCATCGTGACCGCCATCTTCCCGCGGG
>JBAVCR010000346.1:0-4139 GCA_049586815.1 Anaeromyxobacteraceae bacterium | reverse complement strand
GGGCGGGCCCGGGGGCGAGGAGCGCCAGCGCGATCGCGGCGAGCGCGGCGGGGAACCGGGGCGGGGAGGGGAAGGGCATCGCAGGTCCTCCAGGGCGTGGAGCTTCCAGCCTCGGGCCAACCGGCGCCGGACCGGTCGTCCATTTGGGGCTTCCCGTCGGCCGACCAGTCTGACGCGGGGCGTCACGCCTCCGGACGGGGCCTTGCCGGGACCCGTCCGCGCAGGCGTGCTAGCGTTCCGCCGCTTCGCTAAATTCCGGCTTTCCCGTTCCACTCGCGTCGGCACTGCCCCCACCCGGCGCACACCCACGAAGGGACGAAACGATGAAAGCAACCCTCGCGCTGATCCTCTGTGCGCTCTCCGCGCCCGCCCTCGCCGCCGACACCGTCAAGCTCGCCCTCACCGGTCCGTACTCCGGCGGCTCCGCCCCCATGGGCACCTCGACCCGCGACGGGTCGAAGCTCGCCATCGCCGAGATCAACGCGGCCGGTGGCATCCAGGTCGGCGACAAGAAGATGAAGATCGAGATCATCGAGCGCGACGACGAGGCCAAGAACGAGCGCGGCGCCCTCATCGCGCAGGAGCTCGCCTCGATGCCCGACCTCGCGGGCGTGATCGGGTCGGTGAACACCGGCGTGGTCATGGCCGGCGACAAGTACCTGCAGGAGAAGGGCATCACGAAGATCATCTGCCCCGCCGCCGGCTCGGCCTCGCTCACCCAGTGGGCGAACAAGGCCGGCCCGCCGCCCGTCGAGGGGCCGAAGACCCTCTCCATCTTCCGCTTCGCCGCCCACGACGGCATCCAGGGCGCCATGGTGGTCGAGGAGGCCATCCGCCTCGGCTTCAAGAAGGTGGCCATCTTCTTCGACTCCACCAACTACGGCGTCTCCGGCCGCGACGACCTGCTGAACCAGATCAAGGCCCAGGGCAACCAGCTCGAGGTCGTCGCCAGCGAGAAGTGGAACATCGGCGACAAGGACATGACCGCCCAGCTCCTCAAGGCGAAGGCCGCCGGGGCCCAGGCCATCCTCATCTGGGGCATCGGCCCCGAGCTCGCCGCCATCGCGAACGGCAAGGCCAAGATCGGCTACAACGTGCCGCTCATCGGCGGCTGGACCCTCTCGATGTCGAACTACATCGACAACGCCGGCGCGAACGGCAACGGCGCGCTCATGCCGCAGACCTTCATCGAGGAGAAGGGGATCTCGCCCCGGATCGACAAGTTCATCGCCGACTACCACGCCACCTACAAGGTGGACCGCATCCCCTCGCCGGTCTCGGCCGCCCAGGGCTACGACGCGGTGCTCATCTTCGCCGAGGCCGTGAAGCAGGCGGGCAGCACCGACTCGCGGAAGATCACCGCCGCCCTCGAGGATCTCAAGACCCCGGTGAAGGGCGTCATCGCCACCTGGAACAAGCCCTACGCGAAGTGGGATCCGGCCAACTTCGAGACCCACGAGGCCTTCCGCCGCCCGCAGGTGGTGATGGGCAAGGTGGACGGCGGCCGCGTGGTGTTCGCGAACCCGGCCGACAGGGAGCGCCTGAAGGCCCAGGCCTCGAAGTAGCGGGCGCATCCGGGGGGAGGGGGAGCACCCTCCTCCCCCGCCTCCACCTCGCGCGAGCACCCGGTGCCCTTCTCGATCGTCGCCCAGATGGCCGTGAGCGGCGCGCTCATGGGGCTCGTGTACGCGCTCATCGCCTACGGCTTCCAGCTCACCTACTCCACGTCGAAGAGCCTCAACTTCGGCCAGGGCGAGCTGGTGATGGTCTCGGCCTTCTTCAGCCTGACGCTGATCGACCTGGGGCTGCCCTACCTGCTCGTCGTGCCGGTGGGGCTCCTCTTCGGCGCCGCGGTGGGGCTGGCGGTCGAGCGCACCGGCGTGCGGCTCGCCCTCGAGCAGAAGAGCGAGGGCTGGATCCTCCTCACCATCATCATCGGCCTCTTCCTCTTCTCCTTCGCCGAGAACGTGTGGGGCCGCGACGACCGGCCGTTCCCCACGCCCATCCCCTCCACGCCGATCAAGATCCTGGGCGTCGACGTCACGCCGCTCGAGCTCTCGGTGCTGGTGGGCGTCCTCGCGGTGATGGGGATGATCGAGCTCTTCAAGCGCCGTACCCTCCTCGGCAAGGCGGTCGAGGCGGTGGCCGCCGACCGCGACGCGGCCGAGCTCATGGGCATCTCGGCCACGCGCGCGGTGGTGCTCTCCTACGCGCTCTCCGGCGGCGTCGCCGCGCTGGCCGGCATCCTCGTCTCCCCCATCACCACCGTCGGCCCCACCATGGCGTCGGCGCTCGTGCTGAAGGCCTTCTCGGTGGCGGTGGTGGCGGGCCTGGAGTCCGGCTTCGGTGTGGTCGTGATCGGCGTCTTCCTGGGGGCCCTGGAGAGCCTGGCCTCCTTCTACGTGGGCAGCGGCTGGCGCGAGGCGCCGGGCCTCCTGCTCCTCATCCTGGCACTCGCCGTACGCCCCACCGGCGTCTTCGGCAAGGCCGTCATCCGCAAGGTCTAGGGGGCGGGCCATGCTGAAGCGCCTCCTCCTCGTCCGCGGCTCCGAGCTGGTGATGTTCACCCTGCTCGCGCTCCTCCCGGTCTTCGTCCACTCGTCCTACGCGCTCGGGCTGCTCACGCTGCTCGCCATCTACGGGATCCTGCTCATCGGCCTCGACGTCACGGTCGGCTACCTGGGGCAGGTGAACCTGGCGCAGGCGGCGTTCCTGGGACTGGGGGGCTACGCCGCGGGCATCGGCGTGACCCGCTTCGGCCTGGGGATCCCGCTCGCCATCGTGGTGGCGATCCTCGTCTGCACCGCGGTGGGCGCGCTGCTCGCGCTTCCGGCGCTCCGGCTGGAGGGGCCGCAGTTCGCGCTCGCCACGCTCTCCTTCACCGCGCTCACCACCATCGTGCTGAACGAGTGGGAGGGGCTCACCCTGGGCGCCCAGGGGCTCTCGATCTCCCGGCCGCCCATCCTCGGCCACGTGCTCTCGGCCCGCGACTTCTACTGGCTGTGCATGGCGATGCTGGCCCTCGTCTGGATCGCCATGCGCAACCTGCTCTCCTCCCAGTGGGGGCGGGCCTTCGAGGCGCTCCGCGACAGCCCCATCGCCACCGACGCCATGGGGGTGGGGGCCTACCGCCACAAGGTGGCCGGCTTCGCGCTGGGCTCGGGGCTCGGCGGCATGGCCGGCGCCCTCTACGCCTTCAACTTCCAGTTCCTGCAGCCCCACGCCTTCGTCTACGAGCTCACCGTCATCCTGCTCCTCGGGGTGGTGCTGGGGGGGCGCAAGAGCCTCTGGGGAGCCTTCGTGGGCGCGACCCTCGTGGCGCTGCTTCCGAACCTCCTCTCCAACAAGACCCTCTTCCAGGCCTTCTCCGGCGCCGGGCTCGCGCTGGCCCTGCTGGCCGGCGTCCGCGGCCTCGTCCGTCGCGAGCTCAGCCCGTTCCGGGCCATCTCCCCCATCGTCGCCACCGCCACCCTGCTCGTGGGCTCGCTCGTCGTGACCAACACCGAGGACTGGCGCAAGGCGGTCTTCGCGCTGATGCTCTTCTCGGTCGTGGTCGGCCTGCCCGAGGGGCTCATGGGGTTCGCCACCGGCTTCCTGGCCCGCCTGTTCAAGGTGGAGCCGCCTCCGCTGCCCGATGCGGCGCCCCTCGACCAGGTGTTCCCGGCCCGCGCGGCCGGCGAGGGGATCGCCCTCGAGGTCCGCGAGCTCAAGCGCTGGTTCGGGGGCGTGAAGGCGGTCGACGGCCTCACGCTCCGGGTGAAGGCCGGGCACGTGCACGGCCTCATCGGCCCGAACGGCTCCGGCAAGAGCACGGTGGTGAACGTGGTCTCCGGCCTCTACACGCCCACGGCCGGGACCATGCTGCTCGACGGCCATCCGCTCCCGGTGGGAAGCCTCTTCCGCGCGGCCCGCGTCGGCGTCGCGCGCACCTTCCAGAACCTGCAGCTCTTCTCCGGGATGACCGCGCTCGAGAACGTCATGGTGGCGCTCCGGGGGGCATACCGGGTCCCCATGCCGCTCGTCCTGCTCGGGCTCGGGCGCGCCGAGGAGCGCCGGGCGCAGGCCGAGGCGCTCGCCCTCCTCGAGTTCGTGGGGCTCGGGGCCCAGGCGCGCGCGCCGGCCAGGGACCTCACCTACGG
>JBAVCR010000345.1:0-5681 GCA_049586815.1 Anaeromyxobacteraceae bacterium | reverse complement strand
CGGCGGGCGCCGCGGCGGGCACGGAGGCGGGGGTCGCGGACCGCGCCGGGACGGCTAGGGTCAGCCGGCCGCCGGAAGAAGCGCCACCATTCCTGGAGCAGGGGCTCGAAGCCCTCGGCGTCGGCGTGGACGGACCCGCGAGCGAGCGCGAGCCGTACGGTTCGGATCAGCGGTCGCGAGGGGCCGCCTTCGCCCCTTCCTGCCGCACCAGCCGGTCGTCCTGGAACGAGGCCTTGCGGGTGCTGTTGTTCCAGAACCACTCCTCGGAGCGCGACGGCTTGTCGATCACGATGCGGTCCGGGAAGCCCCAGGCCATCCCGGCCGCCTCGCGCGTCATCCCCTCGACGAGCGCCTTCTCCCGGATGGCGTCGCGCACCGACTCGGGCAGCGCGGAGTAGACCGGCGTCGGGTCGACGGACGTGAGCACCCGCCCGACCTCGGCGAGCACGTCCTCCGACCGGGTCGACTCGGCCGAGAGGACGAGGACGGCCGGGAGCTTCTCCCCCTCGACGGTGGCGAGGAGCCACGGGTTGTACCGGGGCGTGGTGATCGGACGGCTCCAGGGCGTGAGGCCGGTGGGGAAGCGCACCGCGTCCACGAACACCGGCGTGCCGGGGGGGAGGATCCGCGTCGTGGCCGGAGGCAGGATGGGCTTGCCGTCGGGCGTCTCGAGCAGGACGAGCTCGTTCACCGGGCGGTCGGAGATGAGCACGCGCGAGCCGTCCCCGAAGAACGGCCCCACGTAGACCGCCACCCGGAGGTAGCGGGGCTGGCGGGTGAGCGTCTTGACGACCGTCTCGCGCCCGTCGGCGGGCAGGAGCGACGGCGGCCCGCAGGCGGCAAGGGTGAGGAAGAGGAGGGCGGCGGCGACGCGTCGCATCAGCCATCTGTACCGCATCGGGTCCGCGGGAGCACTAGACTAGACGCATGGCAGGCCTCAGCGCGAACGCCCTCCAGGTCCTGGAGCGGCGCTACCTCCTCCGCGACGACGCGGGCGCCCTGGTCGAGACCCCGGAGGGTATGTTCCGCCGGGTGTCACGGGGCGTGGCCGAGGCCGAGCCGGCCGCGGAGCGCGCCAGCTGGGCCGAGCGCTTCGAGCGGCGCCTCTCCGCGCTCGAGTTCCTGCCCAACTCCCCCACGCTCATGAACGCCGGACGGCCGCACGGCCAGCTCGCGGCCTGCTTCGTCCTGCCCGTGGGCGACGACCTCGAGTCGATCTTCGACGCCCTGAAGTGGGCGGCGCTCATCCACCAGTCCGGCGGGGGCACCGGCTTCTCCTTCTCCCGGCTGCGCCCGCGCGGCGACCTCGTCCGCACCACCCACGGCGTGGCGAGCGGCCCGGTCTCCTTCATCCGGGTCTTCGACGCCGCCACCGAGACCATCAAGCAGGGCGGCGTGCGCCGGGGCGCCAACATGGCGGTGCTCCGGGTCGACCACCCGGACGTCCAGGACTTCGTCGACGCGAAGCGGGGGCCGGGCCTCGGGAACTTCAACGTCTCCGTGGCCGTCACCGACGCCTTCATGGAAGCCGTGGGGGCGGGGCGGAGCTTCCCGCTCCGCCACCCGCGCACCGGCGCCGTGGTGCGGGAGATGCCGGCGCGCGACCTCTTCCGGCGGATCGCCGAGGACGCCTGGGCGTCGGGCGAGCCCGGGCTCGTCTTCCTCGACCGGGTGAACGCGGCCAATCCCACGCCCGACCTGGGCGAGATCGAGGGCGTGAACCCGTGCGGCGAGCAGCCGCTGCTCCCCTTCGAGGCCTGCACGCTCGGGTCGGTGAACCTGGCCGGCATGGATCGGGACGGCCAGGTGGACCGGGAGCGGCTCGCCGCCGTGGTCCGGGACGGCGTCCGCTTCCTCGACGACGTCCTCGACGTGAACGTGTGGCCGCTTCCCCAGGTCGACGCCATCTCCCGCCGCAACCGCAAGGTGGGACTCGGGGTGATGGGCTGGGCCGACCTGCTCGTCCGGCTCGGGATCCCCTACGACGAGCCGGAGGCGCTCGCGCTGGCCGGAGAGGTCATGTCGCTCGTGCAGCGCGAGGCCCGCGCCGAGAGCGAGCGCCTGGCCGCCCTGCGCGGCCCGTTCCCCGGGTGGCGCACCAGCGCCCCCGCGGCCCGGGGCGAGGCGCCGCGGCGCAACGCCACCGTCACCACCATCGCGCCCACCGGCACGCTGTCGGTGATCGCGGGGTGCTCCTCGGGCATCGAGCCGCTCTTCGCCGTCGCCTACGTGCGCCACGCGCTCGAGGGGGTCGAGCTCCCGGAGGAGCACCCCATGCTCGCGGCGCGCCTGCGGGGGCCGGGAGGCGCCGAGGCCCTCGCCGCCGTCCGCGGCGCCGGAAGGGCGCGCGGCGTCGCCGGCGTGCCCCCCGAGGTGCAGCGGATCTTCGCCACCGCCCA
Organism: Anaeromyxobacteraceae bacterium; assembly: GCA_049586815.1. Classification (GTDB taxonomy): domain Bacteria; phylum Myxococcota; class Myxococcia; order Myxococcales; family Anaeromyxobacteraceae; genus CAIOAK01. The sequence goes on along the minus strand of JBAVCR010000345.1, from coordinate 3,282 downwards.
CGACGTCGCTCCCGAGGCCCACGTGCGCATGCAGGCCGCCTTCCAGCGCCACGTCGACAACGGCGTCTCGAAGACCATCAACCTCCCGGGGTCGGCCCCGGTGGAGGCGGTGGAGCACGCGTTCCGGCTGGCCCACGAGCTCGGCCTGAAGGGCATCACGGTCTACCGGGACGGAAGCCGGGAGGGACAGGTGCTGACGAGCGGCCTGCCCGGGAACGACTGCCCGGCCTGCGGCGCCCCCCTCTCCCGGAGCGGCGGGTGCGCGACCTGCCGCTCCTGCGGCTACGGCACCTGCGAGACGACGTCGTAGGCGTCGCCCCCGTGACGCCCCGTCCGGGCGACCCCCTCCGGGGCCGTCACGCGGACGTGGTCCACGCGGTCACTTGCCTGGAGCGGCAGCGTGATCACGCTCCGGGAAAGGGGGAGCGATGCGGCGCGGCGGCATCCTCGTCGTGGCGGCCTTGGCGCTGGGATCCGCGAGCTGCATGCGGCTCCTCTTCCCGGATTTCGAGTGCAGCGACGAGTGCCTCATCGGTGACACCCAGTGCGGGGGGAACGCCCGCCAGATCTGCATCTTCGACCCCTTCTTCGGCTGCTTCGACTGGATCGACGACATCGACTGCGACGATCGGAACGCGATCTGCGTCGACGCCGAGTGCGTCTGCGCCGAGGGCTCCGTGGAGTGCCCCCCCGACGCCATCTGCACCTTCCTGGGCTCGGACCCCTGGAACTGCGGGGCCTGCGGCGCGGTCTGCTCCGGGATCTGCGAGGGGGGCGTGTGCCTGCCGCCGCCGCCCCGGCCGGAGACGACGAGCCCTCTCGTCGCGCCCGGGGAGGCCCCGGGAGGCGGATCCTAGTCCTCCTCCTCCTTCGCCTCGAGGAAGCGCCGTCCGAGCTCGTGGGAGCGCTTCGTGGCCGCCTCGACCGCGTTCATGAGCGTGGTGCGGAGACCGCCGGCCTCGAGGGTGTGGAGCCCCGCGATGGCGGTGCCGCCCGGGCTCGTCACCTGGTCCTTCAGGCGCCCCGGATGCTCCCCGGTCTCGAGGAGGAGCTGCGCCGATCCGAACACGGTCTGCGCGGCGAGGTCCTGGGCGTTGCGCCGGTCGAGCCCCATCTTCACGCCGGCGTCGGAGAGCGCCTCGATGATGAGGAAGACGTAGGCCGGACCCGACCCGGAGAGCCCGGTGACGGCGTCGAGCAGCACCTCGTCGACCACCACGGTCTTCCCGACCGCGTCGAAGAGCGCCTTCGCCTGCTCCATGTCCTCGGGCGTCGCGTGCTCGCCGGGGGAGATGGCCGTCGCGCCCGAGCCGACCAGCGCCGGCGTGTTCGGCATGGTGCGGACGATGCGCACGCCGTGCCCCACCTTGCGCTCCACTGCGGCCAGCGGGACGCCCGCGGCGATGGAGATGACGAGCTTCGTGCCGTCGAGCGCGGGCGAGATCTCGTCGAGCACCTTGTTCATGACCTGCGGCTTGACCGACAGCACCACGATGGCGGCCTTGCGGACCGCGGCCATGTTGTCGGTGGTGGTGGCGACGCCGAAGCGCTTCTCCAGCTCGGCGAGCCGGTCCTTGCGGCGGTCGGTGAGGAGGATCTCCCCCGGCGCGGCGACCCCGGCGCGGAGCATTCCCTTCACGAGGGCCTCGGCCATGTTGCCGGCGCCGAGGAAGGCGATGGTCTTTCCGAGTGGCATGGGCGCCACTCTAGCCGATGATGAAGTCCTCGCGCACGGCCGTGCCCTTCTCGAAGCGGTCGAGGGTGAACCGCTCGAGGATCTCGTCCTTCTCCCGGCCGGTCATCCAGTCGGCCATGATCTCGGCGACGGCCGGGGCCATCATGAAGCCGTGCCCGACGAAGCCGGAGAGCTGCAGGAAGTTCTCCGGGCCGGCGGCGCCCAGGATGGGGTTGTTGTCGGGGGTGACGTCGTAGTTCCCCGCCCACTGGCGCATGACCGGCAGCGCCGCGGTGGCGGGCACGTACTCGGTGAGCGCGCGCGAGAAGCGGGCCAGGAAGCGCAGCGACGACCCGTGCGAGATGCCGGCCGGCTCGGCGGGGTCGCCCATGCCGCCCACGATCTCGCCCCGCTGCGACTGCGAGAAGTAGAGCCCCGTGCCGAGCGCCGAGACGAGCGGCCCGAGCCAGGGCTTGAGCGGGCCCGAGACCAGGATCTCGTGGCGGGTGGGGCGGTTCGGCAGCGAGACGCCGGCGAGCCGCGCCACCTCCGGGCTCCAGGCGCCGCAGGCGTTCACCACCGTGTCGCAGCGGATGCGGCCGGCGGGCGTCTCCACCGCCCGGACGAGCCCGTCCGTGATCTCGAGCCCGGTGACGGGCGTGAAGGTGCGGACCACCGCCCCGCGCGCCTCTGCGGCCGCCGCGTAGCCCCAGAGGAAGGGCCAGGGGAAGACCACGCCGTCGTCGGGGTTCCAGGAGGCGGCGGTGAAGCGGCTCCGGTCGAGCTCCGGGACCACCTCGCAGGCCTCGTCGGGGGTGAGGATCCGGGTCCGCATGCCCTGGGCGCGCTGGACCTCCAGGTTCCGCTCGAGCCGCTTCACCTGCGCCTCGTCCGGGGCGAGGAAGAGGTAGCCCCCGCGACGGAACCAGACGTTCACGCCGGTCTCGCCGGCGAAGGAGCGGAAGAGGCGCAGCGAGCGCAGGCCGAGCCGCACCATGGTGGGCGTGGACCACTGGGCGCGCACCCCGCCGCCGTTTCGCCCCGAGGCCCCGGCGTTCAGGTAGCTCCGCTCCAGCACCACCACCCCCTGGACGCCGCGCTCGGCGAGCGCGTGGGCGAGCGAGAGGCCGAGGATCCCGCCGCCGACGATGACGACCGAGGCCCGCTCGGGCAGCGGACCCGAGGGCGCCGGTGCCGGGGGAGGGGGGCGGACCGGGACCGGGACCCCCTCGCCGAGCGGCAGGGTGGCGGGATCGAGCGCGGCGAGCGTCCCGAAGGTCACCGGGTCGACGGGCGGGCGCGCCGTGAACGGCGAGATCTCGGCCGGCGTCGCGCCGAGCCGGAGCAGCTCGGCCACCACCGCATCGAGGCAGCTCTTCCCCTGGCAGGGCCCGGTGCCGAACCCGGTGTAGCGCTTCACCGACTCGAGGTCGCGGTGGCCGCGTGCGAAGGCGCGGCGCACCTCGGAGAGGGTGACGTCCTCGCAGGCGCAGACGACGGTCTTACCCACGGGCGGCCTCCCCGGCGCGCCGGCCCCAGGCGGCCGCCTCGACGGCGGTCACCGGCCGCGCCACCTCGCCCGCGGCGAGGAGGCCGGGGATGGAGGT
>JBAVCR010000344.1:0-1978 GCA_049586815.1 Anaeromyxobacteraceae bacterium | reverse complement strand
GCGACAGACCGGAAATGGCGGCGACGACCCAGAAGGCCGGCGCGAAATCCTCCGCGTCCAGCACGCCGCCGTGCAGCGCGCGAGACGCCTCGAGCGACGCCGCGCCAATGGCGACGCCGGTCGAGATCGACAATTGCTGGGCCACCGCGGCGAAGCTCGTGGCGTTGCTCATCGAGTCTTTCGGAATGTCGGCGTAGCAGATCGTATTCAGCGCGGTGAATTGCAGCGAGCGGAAAAATCCGCCGACGAGCAGGATCGCCATGATCAGCCAGTGCGGCGTCGCTTGCGTGAAGAACGCGTTGATCACGAGGAAGCCCGAGCAGATCAGGGTATTGGCGAGCAGCGCGCGGCGAAAGCCGAAGTGTTTGAGAATCGGTTGCGCCGTCGTCTTCATCACCATGGCGCCGGCCGCCGCGACGAAGGTCATGAGCCCGGAGTCCTGTGCGCTGAGGCCGAAGCCGACCTGCAACAGCAATGGCAGCAGAAAGGGCGTGGCGCCGAGCCCGATGCGGAACAGAAAGCCGCCATAGACCGCCGCCTGAAATGTCGGGATGCGCAGAAGCGCCAGATCGATGATCGGATGTTCCGTGCGCCCTGCGTGAAAAAGATAGCCGATCAGCGACGCCGCGCCGACTCCGATGATGAGCACGACGACGGGGATCGGCGCGAAGCCGCGTCCGAGGATGGTGAAGCCGAAGACGATGCAGGACAGGCCCACGCCCGAGAGCACCGCGCCTCGCGCGTCGAGCGGACGGACGCTTTCCTCCCGCAGATTGGGGACGAAGCGCGTCGACAGCGCGATGCCCAGTAGACCGATGGGCACATTGATCCAGAAAATATATCGCCAGTCGAAATGCGTTGCGAGAAAGCCGCCGAGCGGCGGGCCGATCAGCGGGCCGATGAGCGCCGGCACGGTGAGCCACGCCATGGCGCGCACGAGTTCGTGACGCGGCGCGGTGCGCAGAAGCACGAGCCTCCCGACCGGCACCATCATCGCGCCGCCCAGACCCTGAACGACGCGCGCGAGCACGATCTCGAACAGCGAATGCGAGAAGCCCGACAGGATCGAGCCGATGGTGAAGACGGCGATGGCGGCGCGAAACACGCGCCTTGCGCCGAATTTATCCGCCGCCCAGCCGGAGAGCGGGATGAAGACGGCGAGCGACAGCAGATAGGAGGTGAGCGCGAGTTTGAGCGCCACCGGGTCTTCATGCAGATCCGCCGCCATGGCGGGGAGGGCGGTGGCGAGCACGGTGCCGTCGAGCTGCTCCATGAACAGGGCGGTCGCGACGATCAGCGGCGTGACGATGTTGGAGGGTCGGCTCCTCGCTATGGCTGCGAGCGGCGTCAAATCAGCTTCAGCCCCCGGAAGCTCGTCTGGCCGTTGCGCCCGACGATCAGATGATCGTGCACGGCGATGCCGAAAGGCTGGGCGATGGTGACGATTTCCCTGGTCATGCTGATATCGGCCGCCGAGGGCGTCGGGTCGCCGGAGGGGTGATTATGGGCAAGGATCAGCGCGCTCGCGCCGAGCTCCAGCGCGCGGCGGACCACTTCGCGCGGATAGACGGGCGTATGATCGACCGTGCCCACGCCCTGCACCTCGTCGGCGATGAGCGCATTGCGCTTGTCGAGGAAGAGAACGCGGAACTGCTCGCGCTCGGCATAGGCCATGGCGGTGCGGCAATATTCCGTCACCGCCGAGAAGGAGGTCAGCACCTTGCGCTTTTCCAGCGCGCCGCGCGCAAGCCGCCGCCCCGCAGCCTCGGCCACCTTCAGGTCGACGATGGCGCCTTCCGGCAGGCCCGAAATTTCGCGCAGGCGTTCGGGGCGCGCCGCCAGCGCTTCCGCGAAGGAGCCGAAGCGCTCGATGATCGCCTTGGCGAGCGGCTTCACGTCGCGGCGCGGGATGGCGCGAAAGAGCATCAGCTCCATCAGTTCGTAATCCTGAAGCGCATTCTCGCCAGCCTCCATGAAG
>JBAVCR010000343.1:0-2705 GCA_049586815.1 Anaeromyxobacteraceae bacterium | reverse complement strand
CGGCCGCGACGGCCTCCCCCTCGCCGGCGCCGGCGCGGTCCTGCTCACTCGGCGGGTAGCGCGGCTCCCAGAAGGCGCGGTCGCGGACGCCCGCGGGCGTGACGACGCGGACGTGGCCCGGCTCGAGCTCGGTGACGCCCTCGAAGACCGACCGCGGAGGGACCACCGTCCAGAAGGTGAAGGTCTCGGCGAGGCCCGCCGGGTCGAGCCGCCGAGGGATGGACCGATCCCCGGCGAAGATGGCCTTCACCTCGCTCGCGAACCAGAGGCGCCCCCCGTGCTCGCAGAGGTAGATGGGGCGCACCCCCATGCGGTCGCGGGCCAGGACGAGCTCTCCCCGGACGGCGTCCCAGAGCGCGATGGCGAACTGGCCGTTGAACCGGCGGAAACAGTCCTCGCCCCAGGCCTCCCAGGCGTGGACGATGACCTCGGTGTCGCTGTGGGTCCGGAACCGGTGACCGAGCGCCTCGAGCTCCGGACGGAGCTCCACGTAGTTGTAGATCTCCCCGTTGAAGACCACCCAGAGCGTGCCGTCCTCGTTGCAGAGCGGCTGCTGCCCGGTGGCCAGGTCGATGATGGAGAGGCGGGCGTGGGCGAGTCCGGCCCGGTCGTCGCGATAGACCCCGAACTCGTCGGGGCCGCGGTGCCGGATGGTGCCGGCCATCGCGCGCAGGTCGTCGAGCGCCGGCGGCGCGAGCCCCGGCCGCAGGGCGACCGAGCCGGCGATGCCGCACATGGCTAGGAGGCTCCGTCGCCCGTGACGAGCAGCGGGACCTGGTGCAGGTAGCGGCTCACCCGCCGCTTGGCCTCGATGTCCTTGAAGACCCGCTCGACCTGCAGCGGCGTGAGGCCGAGCGCAGCCGCGACCTCGGCCGCCGGCGTTCCGTGATCGTGCGCCCAGAGGCAGAGGTCCATCTCGGCGTAGGGGAGCGCGAAGTAAAATTCCTCCTGCGACTGCGCCAGGGAGAACGTATCGGTGGTGGGCGGGCGGGAGCAGATCTCGGCCGGTACCCCGAGCCAGCGGGCCAGCTCGTAGACCTGGGTCTTGTAGAGGTGGGCGATGGGCTTGAAGTCGGCGGCGCCGTCGCCCTGCTTCACGAAGAAGCCCTGGTCGTACTCGAGGAGGTTGGGCGTGCCCGCCACCGCGTAGTGGAGCCGGTCGGCGTGGTAGTACTCCATCATCTTCCGGGTGCGCTGCTTGAAGTTCGTGGCCGCCACCATCTGGAGGTACCCGGCCGGCGTCATGCGCATCGTCCGGCGGCGTCCCTCCGGATCCTCGACGGTGAGCTCGGTGATGTTGAGCCGGTCGCCGTCGAGCAGGGAGGGGAGCGTGAGCTTGCAGCGCCAGCCCTCCCCGTACTCGGGCACCACCATGCGGATGGCCTCGAGCTGCCGGTCGTAGCAGCCCAGCCCGGCCAGCGCCGGCGCGATGTCCTCGACGACGTTTCGGACGCCGAGGTGGCCGGCGAGCAGCGTCCCGAGGCGCAGCGCGTCACTCGACGAGTCCCGCTCGGGCATGAGGAGTCCGAGGACTCGCTCCTTGCCGAGGGCCCTGACGCAGAGTGCGGCCACGACCGAGCTGTCGATGCCACCCGACATGCCGACCACGGCGCCGCGCCTCTTCAGGGTACCGAGCACCTGCTCGCGAATCGCCCGCTCCGCCTGGGCTGCGACCGCGGCCGGCTCGATGCGAAGCACCGTCCTGTCGAACACCGCTCCCCCTTTCGGCTCCGAAGGTTGCCACCCTAGGCGTGGCGGACAACCTCCGTCAAGTCGGCAGGTTGCGTGCCGAAATCGTGGACTTCGCACCGGGGCGGGCGGATGTTACCTTGCGTCGTCCTGAGACCCTGGGGGGTACATGCAGTCCTGGATGGAAGTCGCGGCCCTGGTCCTCGCGGCCTCGGCCATCGCCATCGCCGTCGCCGCCGGCCCCGCCGTGGGCGCCGAGGGCGTACCTCCCTCGGCGGAGGCCGGGCTCGAGCGCCTGCGGGGCAAGTCGGTTTTCTTCGGCCACCAGTCCGTGGGGATGAACGTCCTCGACGGGCTCCAGTTGCTCGCCGCCCGCTCCGGCAAGGAACTGCGCATCACCGAGGTCCGGCCAGGAACGGCCATCGCACCGGGGACCATCGGCCACGCCTGGGTGGGCGAGAACCACGCCCCCTCGACCAAGATCGACGCCTTCGTCCGCGCCGTCGACGCCCTTCCCGCGCCCGGGGTCGACGTCGCCCTGGTGAAGCTCTGCTACGTGGACTTCGCGCCCGAGACCGACGTGGCGGCGATCCTGGCCCGCTACCGCGCCGCGCTCGACGACCTCCGGCGCCGGCACCCGCACACCACGTTCGTCCACGTCACCGCCCCGGTGTCCACGGTGCAGGGCGGCGCGAAGGCCCTCCTCAAGCAGGTCATGGGCAAGCCCCCCTACGGGCTCGTCGAAAACGTGCGCCGCGAGGAGTACAATCAGGCGCTCCGCAAGGCCTACGGGGGAAAGGAGCCGATCTTCGACCTGGCGCGGATCGAGTCCACCGCGCCCGACGGGCGCGTGGAGACGGTGGAGTGGCAAGGCCGACGAGTGCCCGCGCTGGTTCCCGCGTACACCGACGACGGCGGCCACCTGAACGAGGCCGGCCGCCTGCGCGCGGCCGCGGCGCTCGTGGACCTCCTCGCGGGATTGCCGGACGCGCCGGGCGCGGGGGCAGCGACGACCC
>JBAVCR010000342.1:0-5119 GCA_049586815.1 Anaeromyxobacteraceae bacterium | reverse complement strand
GGGCGGCCTCGACCGGCGGGGCGCCCTCGTCCTCGGCCGCCTCGATCTGCTGCTCCTCGTCCTCCGCGAACTCCTCGGCGGTCTCCTCGACCGGGGCGGGCGGCTCGGGGGCGGCGACCGGCGCCGGCTCGACGTGGGCGCGCTTGCGGACCACGAAGCCCGGACCGGTGGGGCGGATCGTGGGCGCCTTCGGCTTCTTCTCGGCGACGATGCGCTCGTAGGCGGACTGCGACTGGTCCTCCTCCAGCGACGAGGAATGGCTCTTCACGTCGTAGCCCAGGGCGTGGAGCTTCTCGACGAGCTCCTGGTTCGAGAGCTCGATCCCCGCCTCCTTGAGCTGCTTTGCAAGCTCGTGCACCCGCTTCTTCGACATGGAACCTTTCTCCTAGACCCTGCCGCCGTTGCCCGTCAACTGCTGCCGGAGGCGCGTTTCGTCCACCACCACGGCCTTCCGGAACGACCTCTCGAAGCTCTTGCGCTTCACCGCGCGAGAGAGACACCCGCCTGCGGCGTGTACCCAGGCGCCGCGCCCTCCCCGCCCCTCCCGGACGTCCACCCTCCCGGCCTCGTCGAGGCGCAGGCGCACGAGCGCCGTGGCGGGCAGCTTCTCCCCGCATCCGACGCAGGTGCGCTCCGGGATGGTCATGGCTAGACCGGGGACCCCGAACGGCTCCGCTCGGCGTCGAGCTCGTCACGCAGCCGCTTCTCCTCCTCGAGGTAGATGCCGACGGCGTGCTTGATCTGGCGGGCCTTCTTGATGCCCAGGTCGGTGGAGTCGGCCAGCTTGTTCACGTCGGCCTCGGCGTTGATGGCCTCGACCGTGCCGTAGCCGGCGCCCTTCAGCTGCTCGATGGTCTTCTCGCCCACCCCGCGGACGCGCGCCATGCGCTCCTCCTGGGAGAGCGAGTCGGGGTGCCGGCGGGCCTCGGCGATGCGGGCCGCCTCGCGCTCCTGCTCGAGCCGGATCTCCTCCTCGGCGTCGGTGATGGCCTGCTCCCGGGCCTTCTTCTGCAGGGCCGGGATCATGTCCATGTCGAAGCCGGGGAACTGGGTGAGCATCTCCGCCGAGGCGTTGGCGACGTCCTGCGCCTTGCGGAAGCCGTGGGCGTAGAGCATCTCCTGCGTGGCCTCGGGGATGTCGATGGCCGTGAAGCTGCGGGTGGCGAACTCGCGCATCTCCTTCACGCGCGACTCGCTGTTGATGTCGAGCTTCCAGCCGGTGAGCTGGGAGGCGAGGCGCACGTTCTGGCCGCGGCGCCCGATGGCGAGCGAGAGCTGGTCGTCCGGGACGATGATCTCCATGGCCCGGTTCTGGTCGTCGAGGAGCACGCGCGAGACCTCGGCGGGCGCCAGCGCGTTGCAGACGAAGCGGGCCGGGTCCTCGTGCCAGGGGACGATGTCGATCTTCTCGCCGCGGAGCTCCTGGACCACCGCCTGGACGCGGCTGCCCTTCATGCCCACGCAGGCGCCGACCGGGTCGACGTCGCTGTCGCGGGAGGAGACGGCGATCTTGGCGCGCCCGCCCGGCTCGCGAGCGGCGGCCTCGATGACCACCACGCCCTCGGCGATCTCCGGGACCTCCATCTCGAAGAGCTTGCGGAGCAGCTCGACCGAGGCGCGGGAGAGGATGATCTGCGGCCCGCGCGACTCGCGCAGCACGTCGAACACGAAGGCCTGGATGCGGTCGCCGGCGCGGTAGCTCTCGCGGGGCACCTGCTCGCGGACCGGCAGGACGGCCTCGGCGCGCCCCAGGTCGACGATGACGTTGCCGCGCTCGAAGCGCCGGACGATGCCGGTGATGACCTCGCCCTTGCGGTCCTTGTACTCGTTGAAGACGTTCTCGCGCTCGGCGTTGCGGGTGCCCTGGATCATCACCTGCTTGGCGGTCTGCGCGGCGATGCGGCCGAAGCTGCGCCGGTAGGTCTTCAGCTTGAGCAGGTCGCCCCACTGCTCGTCCTGGGCCCGGGCCAGCACCTCGTCGTCGGGGCTGTAGTAGATGGGGAAGTCGAGCTCGTCGCCCGGCTCCACCTCGATCCCCTTCTCGTGGGCGAACGACACCGGGATCATGTTCACCGGGTCGGGGAGCGGGTTCTCCTCGGTGGGATCGGCGACGATGGTGAGGACCTGGAAGAGGTCGACCTTGCCGCGGTCCTCGTCAAAGGTGGCCTTGAGCGCCCGCTCCATGCCGAAGTGCTTCTTGGCGGCGGTGGCGATGGCCTCCTCCAGGATCGCGACGAGCGTCCCGCGGTCGATGCCCTTGTCCTTCGCGACCTGGTCCAGGATCAGGCTCAGATTGACGTTCGGCTGCATGGCTACTCCTTCCTCCTCAGATCTGCGTCGAAGTCGTACTCCAGGTGGGCCTTGGCGACCCGGTCCACCGGGATGCGGTGGACCTTGCCGTCCACCTCGATCTCCACGGCCCCGTCCTCGAAACCGCGGAGGACACCCGTCCATTGCTTGCGCGGCGGCTGGCCCGGCGCGCTCTCGATCGGCCCGAAGGCCCGGACCTTGGCGCGCTGTCCGGCGTACTTCCGGAAGTCCTCGGGACGGCGGAGCGGCCGCTCCACCCCCGGCGAGCTGACCTCCAGGCTGTAGGCCGGCTCGATGAAGTCCTCGACGTCCAGGATGGTCTCGGCGAGTCGCGAGGCGGACTGGCAGTCGTCGATGCCGATGCCGCCCGCCTTGTCGACGTAGAGGCGGAGCACCCAGCCACCGCCCTCGCGCTGCCACTCGACCTCGACCAGATCGAAGCCGTCGCGCGCGAGCACGGGCTCGAGGAGCTGTCGCGCCCGATCGGCGACGGATTCCTGTGCAATTCCGGTCATGTCCTAGAAAAGCAAAAAGTGGGCGCTACTGCGGCCCACTTTCGAGTCCCGGCTACCCGGGTGCGAAAATGTCGGGCAGTTCGTAACCTAGGGGGCCTCCATAGTCAAGGTCGGCCCGGGGGCGGGGGTCGGGGCGGGGGACGGCGCATCCGGGGGCTCGCGAGCACGGCCCGCCGGAGGAGGACGACCCCTCTGGCGAGCAGGATGACGTCCGAGATCCAGGAGCTTGGCGTGCCTGGCGACATCCGGGCGAACGGGCCCTGTCGGCGCAGCGTGAACCATCCGAGCCCGTTCACGCCCGAAGGAACCCCGCGACGAGCAGGCGGACGCCCTGCCAGAACCCGGGTGGAACGGCGCGTCCGGATCCTGGTCCGTGGGAGGCGCGGGCCAGTCCAGCAGCCGGCAACTGCTCGGCACCCCGTGGAAGGAACTGGCGGACCGGGTCCATCCTGGACGCCGACCGTACAAGAAGTTCACCCGGGTGAACTTTTCACGTCGCTGGGGTGGCCAGCGGCGAGCGCCTCACGGGAACGCCTCGAACGTGAAGGTGGCCGTCATGTCGGCGGTGGCGCCCCGGGTCGCGAAGCCCGCGGCAGCCGGTCCGTCCAGGACGACCTTGAAGGCACCGCCCACCAGATCCCCGAAGTCGGTCGGGGTCATGGACGAGGAGTCGAAGGTCACGGTCAGGGCGACGGGGCCCGTGCCGACCGGCGAGGTGATGGAGGCCACCGGGTAGGCGCTGCTCGACCCGTTGGGCTCGATGGAGACCCGGACCAGGCCGGTGAAGACCTGCTCGAGGGCCGCGACCTGGGACGAGCCGGCCGGGTCGAGCGTCAGCGTCGCGGAGCTCACGACGATCCGGGACGGAGCGCGTCCGAGCGCCTTCACGGCGGCGTTCACGAAGGCGCCGTACGGGTTCCCGTTCTCGGTGCTGCAGCGCCGGGGGGAATGACGCAGCCCGGGTGGGAGGGATGCACGCGGCAGGGTCGTCCAACCGGTTGGACGGGATCGGACCCACCCCGAGGGACGGAAGATCGCGCCCGAGGCAGGCCCGGTGGTCGCGCCGATGACGGCCAGCGAGAGCCGACTCCACATCGCCGAAGTTCGGGTCCGGCCTGCTCGTCGAGAAGCAGGCGAAGCGGTAGGCCTGCGTGCCGTCGAAGGTGATGCGCGAGGTCGTGGCGCGGGACGGGCGGCCCGTCGACGGCGGGGAACCCGGTCGTGAGGGAAGCCTGCGCCGCCTACTGCGTGGACGGCGCCGTGATAGCGCTGATCATTCGGGTTGAGCCGGGAAGCCGCAGTGGGCGAACCAGGCTGCGGCATCGTCCGGGGTGATGAGCTTCATGGCGTGGGCGACGGCGGCGTCGAGAGCTTCGCGGGTCCTTGCTTCGAGCCCCTTGAGGATCTGCTTGAGCTTCGACCAGCAGAGCTCGATCGGATTCATTTCTGGCGAGTAGGGCGGCAGGAAGAAGACCGAGGCGCCAGCGTCACGGATGCGCTGGAGGATGGCGGGCGGCTTGTGCGCCCCGACGTTGTCGAGGAAGACGATGTCGCCCGGCTTGAGCGTTGGCACGAGGACCTGGACGACGAAGGTCTCGAAGACATCGGCGTCGGTGCCTCCCTCGACCGTCATGAGAGCGCGCACCCCGTCCATTCCCAAGGCGCCGAGCATGGTGGTTACAACGCCGCGGTTGCGGGGAACGTGCCCGTGCGCCCGCTCCCCGCGCGGCGCCCGGGCATACTCGCGGGTCAGCGAGATGTGCGTGCCGGCTTCGTCGAGGAAGACGAGACGACGAGGGTCCAGGGCTCCCGTCCAGGCACGAAAGCGCGTGCGTAGCGCCTGGATGCGCTCCTCGGCTTGCTCGGTCGCGACCAGAGACTTTTTTTTCGAGTGAACCCGAGCCGGGCCAACGAACGGCTCAATGTCGACGTGCTGACCTGCTTGCCGACTCGCGCCGCCAGGCCCGAAACGAGTTCCGGGATCGTCGCATCGGCTCGCTCCGTCACGAGCACCACCAACGCGTCCTCCTCGGACGCGGAGAGGCGCTTCTCTCGACCGCCTCCGTGAGGATCAGGCACAACCGATCCCTTCTCCCGGAATCGCTTCACGAGCCGATTGACCGTGGCGCGGCCCACCTGGAACAACTCCGCCACTTCCTCGCTCGTGCGGCCACCCTGCGTGCGCGCCTTGACGATTCGTTCCCGCAGATCCACCGACAACGGCTCGGGCATGACCACCTCCGAGCACGTTAGATCAAACATCACGGCTCAACGCAATGGGGTAGCGCTATGAG
>JBAVCR010000341.1:0-1565 GCA_049586815.1 Anaeromyxobacteraceae bacterium | reverse complement strand
GGGTGAGCCGCCACCGCGCCGGCGCGAGGCCCGTCTCGTTGGCGAGGCGGGCCACCTCGCCGTTCAGGAGGTTCGCGACCCGCTTCGCCGCCTCGGGGCCGCCGCCGCGCGCGGCCAGCGTCGCGTCGAAGAACTCGGCCGTGGAGCGATCGGAGGCGAGGAGCCCGGCGTCGTAGACGGAGAGGCCGAGGTCGCGCTGGTACCGTGCGGCCCGGGCCCGGGGAAGCTCGGGCAGGGTGCGGCGGATCTCCTCCACCCGCGCCGCGGACACGAGGACCGGCGGCAGGTCGGGCTCGGGGAAGTAGCGGTAGTCGTGGGCCTCCTCCTTCGAGCGCATCGAGCGGGTCTCCCCGCGCTGCGGGTCGAAGAGGCGCGTCTCCTGCAGGACCTTCCCGCCGCCCTCCAGGATCTCCACCTGCCGGCGCATCTCGAACTCGATGGCCTGGCGGAGGAAGCGGAAGGAGTTCATGTTCTTCAGCTCGCAGCGGGTCCCCAGCGTCGTCGAGCCGACCGGCATCATCGAGACGTTGGCGTCGCAGCGGAACGACCCCTCCTCGAGGTTGCCGTCGTTCACCCCGAGCGCGACCAGCACCGCGCGCAGCGATTTCAGGTATTCCACCGCCTCGTCGATGGAACGGATGTCGGGCTCGCTCACGATCTCGAGGAGGGGGACCCCGGCGCGGTTCAGGTCGACGCCGGAGGACCCGTCGGCGGCCAGGCCGTGGAGGTTCTTCCCGGCGTCCTCCTCCATGTGGATGCGGGTGAGCCGCACCCGCCGCTCCGCGCCGTCGAGGGTGAAGTCCACGCCGCCGCCCAGGCAGATGGGCAGCTCGTACTGGCTCACCTGGTAGCCCTTCGGGAGGTCCGGGTAGAAGTAGTTCTTCCGCGCGAAGACGCTCTTCTCCTGGATGGCGCAGCCGAGCGCGAGGCCGGTGCGCACCGCGAACTCGACCACCCGGCCGTTCAGCGCCGGCAGGACCCCGGGCATCCCCAGGCAGACCGGGCAGACGTGGGTGTTGGGCTCGCCGCCGAAGTCGGTGGGACAGCCGCAGAAGATCTTGCTCCCGGTGAGGAGCTGGGCGTGGACCTCGATGCCGACGACGAGCTGCCAGTCGGAGAGCGCCATCTAGTGACCGTCGCCGCCGCTCGGGAGGGGCACCACGGCGAGCGAGCGCCAGCGGGCCTCCGAGGGGAAGAGGGGGACGAGCGCGGCGAGGGCCACCGCGAAGAGGAGGTAGAGGAAGGGGTCGCCGGTGACGAGGTGGGCCACCAGCGGGAACATGGACGCGCCCTCCAGGATGGCCCAGGCCACCACGAGCCGGGTGAAGGCCGCGGCGTCCCGCCCTCCCCGCTCCCGATGCCGGATGCGCGGCGGGAGCAGCCGGGAGAGGACGACGCCGAGCCCGACCACGGCGGCCGCCATCCAGAAGAACAGGCCGGCGAGCTCGGGGGAGCGCATGTCGCGCGGCGGCGCGGCGGTGAACGTGACGGCGGCGAAGAGCACCGGCGTCGCCACCATCAGGGCCCAGACCGCGGCCGCCGCCTTGCGGGAGGGGGCGCTCATC
>JBAVCR010000340.1:0-2370 GCA_049586815.1 Anaeromyxobacteraceae bacterium | reverse complement strand
TTCCCAGCCTGGGGAGCACCGGCGCGATCCGCGCGGTCTCGGACGGCGCCATCGACGTGGCCGTGGTCGGGCGGGCGCTCACCCCCGCCGAGCAGTCGCACGGGCTGCGCGCGCGGGAGGTGGCCCGGACGCCGTTCGTGTTCGCCGTGGGTCCGGCGACCCGCGCCACCGATCTCACCACCGAGCAGCTCGTGGCCATCTACCGGGGGACGCGGACCAGCTGGCAGGACGGCCAGCGCATCCGGCCCGTGCTCCGTCCCGCCTCCGATGCCGACTCGGAGCTCCTGCGGGCCATCTCCGCGGCGGTCGCGGAAGCCCTCCAGGAGGCCCGGGTTCGCCCCGGGATGCTCCTCGCCATCACCAACACCGAGTGCGACCAGGTCGTGGAGCGCACGCCGGGCGCGGTGGGGCCGACCTCGCTCCTGCAGATGCGCGCGGAGGGGCGTCGCCTCCGGGCGCTCTCCTGGAACGGCGTCGAGCCCACGCTCGCCAACCTGGAGTCGGGGCGCTACCCGCTGCGGAAGTCGATCTGGGTCGTGGTCCGTGAGTACCCCTCCACCGGCGTCCGGCGGCTCCTCTCGTTCCTCTCCTCCCCGCAGGGACGGGAACTCCTCCGTTCGCTCGGCGCGTCGCCGGTCGACGCCTCCCCGGGTGAGTGACGCCATGCGCTCCCAGGGAGTGGGCCGGATCGTCTCGCTGATCGCCGGCGCGCTGGCGCTCGGGGTCGTCGTCCTTCCCCTCTCCGCCTACCTGCTCTCCTCCTGGCGCTTCCTCGACGGGAGCCTCCAGGTCGAGGCCGAGTACGTCGCCCATTCGGTGGACCGGGTGGTGGCCGCCAACCCGGAGATGTGGCGGTACGAGCACGTCCGGCTGGTGGAGTTCCTCTCCCAGCGCCCCAACGACGGCGAGGCCCGCCGCATCGTCGACCTCCACGGCCGGACCCTCGCCGCCGTGGGAAACGAGCCGCCCTGGCCCTTGCTCAAGCGGACCTGGCCGGTGGTGGACGCAGGCGAGGTGGTGGCCCGCGTCGAGGTGACGCGGTCGCTCCGGCCGATCCTGGCGCGGACCGGGTTCGTGGCCGCCCTCCTCGTCCCCTTCGCGCTCCTCGCCTTCGGGATCCTGCGGACCCTTCCCATGAAGGCCATCCGGCTGCGCGAGGAGGCGCTGCGGGAGTCGGAGGCCCGCTTCCGCGCGCTCACCGAGCACGCCACCGACATGATCCTGGTGTTCGACGCCGAGAAGCGCCTCACCTACTGGAGCCGGAGCGCCACCGAGACGCTCGGCTGGTCCGCGGAGGAGGTCCTCGGCCGGACGCTCCAGGAGCTCGCGATCCTCCACCCCGACGACGTCCCGCTGCTCGAGGAGGCGCAGCGAGCAGCGGACGACGCGACCGACTCCCGCAACGTGCTCCCCATCACGACGCGCCACCGCCACAAGGACGGATCCTGGCGGCTCGTCGAGGGCTCCGGCCGCAGCCTGCTCCACGACCCGGCCGTCCGCGGCGTGGTGGTGAACGCGCGCGACGTCACCGAGCAGCGCCGGCTGGAGGAGCAGTACCGGCAGTCCCAGAAGCTCGAGAGCATCGGCCGGCTGGCCGGCGGCGTGGCCCACGACTTCAACAACCTGCTCACCGTCATCCTGAGCTGCTCGGAGGCCATCCGGGAGGCGCAGGCGGAGGGGCGCCCGATCGATCCGGAGGACGTGGAGCAGATCCAGGAGGCGGGCGAGCGGGCCCGCGACTTCACGGGGCAGCTGCTCGCCTTCGCCCGAAAGCAGGTCATTTCGCCGGTGCCCACCGATCTCAACGCGGTGGTGCAGGCGAGCGAGCGGCTCCTCCGCCGCGTCATCGGCGAGGACATCTCGCTCGAGGTGCACGCGCAGCCGGGGCTGTGGCTCGCGCAGTGCGACCCAGGGCAGATGGAGCAGCTGCTCCTCAACCTGGCCGTGAACGCCCGGGACGCCATGCCCCGCGGGGGACGGCTCGTCCTCGAGACCCGGAACGCACAGGTCGATCCGGGCGGCGACGCCACGAACGGCTCCGGCCAGTGGGTGCTCCTCGTGGTGCGCGACTCGGGCAGCGGCATGAGCCCCGAGGTGCAGGAGCGGCTCTTCGAGCCCTTCTTCACCACGAAGGAGCTGGGCAAGGGCACGGGCCTCGGCCTCGCCACGGTCCACGGCATCGTCACCCAGAACGGGGGACGGGTGCTCGTGGAAAGCGAGCCCGGGCGCGGGACCACCTTCGAGATCCGCTTCCCGCGCACGCTGGCGAAGCCCGCCGAGGTCGCCCGCCCGGCACCGGCGCGCCCGGCGCGGGGCCAGGAGACGGTCCTCGTCGTCGAGGACGATCCGCGCGTGCGCGCGGTCACGGTC
>JBAVCR010000339.1:0-2355 GCA_049586815.1 Anaeromyxobacteraceae bacterium | reverse complement strand
CCGCCGCCCCGAGGCCGCGGCAGGTCCCCGGATAGCGGGGCCCCTCGTCGGAGGCGTGGGGGGCCTGCGTGGCCTGGGCGATCTCGGCGCGCGAGCAGAAGCAGGGATAGGCGAGGCCTTCCTCGCGCAGCCGGTCGAGGGCGGCCGCGTAGAGCGGGGCGCGCTCCGACTGCCGGTAGGGCGCGTGGGGGCCGCCCACGTCCGGCCCCTCGTCCCAGTCGAGGCCGAGCCAGCGCAGCTCGTCGAGCAGCGCCGCCTCCTGGCCCGGGCGCACCCGGGGGCCGTCCAGGTCCTCCACCCGCATGGCCAGGACACCCTTCCGGGACCGGGCGTCGAGCCAGGCGAGGAGCGCCGTCCGGGCGTTCCCCAGGTGCAGGGGGCCGGTGGGGCTCGGGGCGAATCTTCCGCGGCTCGTGGGGGCGTGCGACAACATCGACTGGATAACCCGCGGCCCTGCTGCCTACAAGACCTCGCCCCATGCGCGAATCCGGCGTCCTCGTCCCCCTCTTCTCGATCCGCTCCCGCTCCGGCTGGGGGCTGGGCGAGATCCCCGACCTCGTGCCCTTCGCGCGCTGGGCGGTCTCGGCCGGCTTCTCGCTCGTGCAGGTGCTCCCGGTGAACGAGGCGGCGCGCGGCCAGAACAGCCCCTACTCCGCCATCTCCGCCTTCGCCATCGACCCGGTCTACCTGGCCCTCGACGCCTCCGAGGACTTCCTCGCCGCGGGCGGGCAGGACGCGCTCACCCCGGAGGACCGGGCGCTCCTCGCCGAGCTGCGGGCCGCGCCGACCGTCCGCTGGCGCGAGGTAAGGGCGCTGAAGGAGCGGGCCTGCGAGATCGCCTTCCGCTCCTTCCTGGAACGGGAGTGGCGCGCCAGCTCGCCGCGCGCGGCGGCGCTGCGCGCCTACCGCCGCCAGCACGCCTCCTGGCTCGCCGACTACGCACTCTTCGTCGCCCTCCACGACGACGTGAACGGTGGCCGCAGCTGGCAGGAGTGGCCGGCGCCGCTCGCCAGCCGGGACCCGGACGCGCTCGCCGAGGCGCGGGCCAACCTCTCCGAGCGCATCCTCTACCGCTCCTGGCTGCAGTGGCACCTCGACGAGCAGTGGCACGAGGCGCGCCGCGCCGTGGTGGCCGCGGGCGCCGACCTGATGGGCGACCTCCCCTTCATGGTGGCCACCGACTCCGCCGACGTCTGGGCCCGACCCTTCGACTTCCGGCTCGACGCCCGCGCCGGCGTCCCGCCCGACGCCTTCAGCGCCGAGGGGCAGGACTGGGGCCTGCCGGTGTACCGCTGGGAGGAGATGGCCCGGAACGGCTACGCCTGGATCGTGGCGCGGGCGCGCCGCTCCGCCGAGCTCTACGGGGCCTACCGGGTCGACCACGTGGTGGGCTTCTACCGGAGCTACTACCGGCCCAACGACGGGGGCCCTCCGGCCTTCGTCCCGGAGACCGAGGCGGCCCAGATCCTGAACGGCGAGCGGGTGATGGCGGCCTTCTCCCAGGGCGCGCGGGTCATCGCCGAGGACCTGGGCACCGTGCCCGACTTCGTGCGCACGTCGCTCGCCCGGCAGGGCATCCCGGGGTACCGGGTCCTCCGCTGGGAGAAGGACGGCGAGGTCTTCCGCGATCCGGCCGCGTGGCCCGCGGTCTCTCTCGCGACCACCGGCACCCACGACACCGACTCGCTCGCCGACTGGTACGACGCCCTCCCCCCGGCCGAGCGCAAGGCGCTCCTCGCCCTCCCCGGGCTCGAGGCGCTCGCGACGCGGGATCCGGCGGCCTTCGACGACGGGGTGCGCGACGCGCTCCTCGCGGTGGTGGCCGGGTCGCGCTCCGACCTCCTCCTGCTCCCGTTCCAGGACGCCGTGGGCGCCCGGGAGCGGGTCAACGTCCCCGGCACCGTGAACGACGAGAACTGGTCCTACCGGATCCCGGCCGTGGTCTCCGGCCTGCTCGCCGACAGGGCCGCGGCGGAGCGGCTCTCGGCCCTCTTCCGTACCTCGGGGCGGGCGCGGGAAGGGGCGCCATGATCGTCTACCTGGTGCGCCACGCCGAGGCCGCCGCCGGCGGCGTCGACGCCGACCGCCGCCTCACCGCGGCGGGGCGGACCGCCTTCGCGGGACTCCTCTCGTCCCTCGGCGCTCGCCTCGGGGTGAAGCGGGTCCTCACGAGCCCGTTCCTCCGGGCGCGCCAGACGGCCGAGATCCTGGGTCGGGCGACCGGCGCGGGCGTGGAGACGCTCGACGACCTGGCCTCCGGCCACGCCGGCGGCCGGGAGCTTCTCGCGCTCCTGCGGCTGCAGGCCGACGGCACGGCGCTCGTCGGCCACAACCCGGAGGTGGCCGAGGCGCTGG
>JBAVCR010000338.1:0-3086 GCA_049586815.1 Anaeromyxobacteraceae bacterium | reverse complement strand
CCGTGCGGCTCTCCGCGGAACTGGGGCAGAAGGCCGGCGTCCCCGTCGACCGGCGCGAGCTGGTCGCGGAGGCGATCCGGGTCGAGCTCTTCGCGGCGCTCGAGCGGGTCCACGCCGAGGGAGGACGGCCGAGCAGCGCCTGGATCCACGCCGAGTGGCCCGCCATCGCGGCGGCGGTGGGGAACCGCTGCATCGACGCCCTCCCGCGCGAAGTCCGGCGACGCTTCGTGGAGGCCTTGCCCACGCTCCTCTAGCCGGGCCATCATGCGCGCCCATGATCCCCGGCCGGAACCCGCTCCTCCTCCTCCTCGCCCCCGCCCTCCTGGGCGCCCCCGTCCTCCTCGCCCCGATCGCGACCTCCGCCTCCCCCGGCGACGTCGAGAAGTGCGAGGCCGGCGACGCGGATGCCTGCGTGACCGCTGCGCTCGAGTTCCAGACCGGCCGCGGCGCGCCCCGCGACCCGGAACGGGCCGTGAAGCTCTACGGGCGCGCCTGCGACGCCGGGAGCGGCGTGGGCTGCAGCAACCTGGGCGCGATGTACCTCTCCGGCGAGGGCATCCCCGCCGACCCGAAGAAGGGCATCGCCCTCTTCGAGAAGGCCTGCGCGGCCAGCCCGGGGGCGTGCTTCAACCTGGCGCTCGCCCTGGGGACCGGGACGGGCGTGCCGCAGGACCTGGCGCGGGCGGCCTCCCTCTACGCGAAGGCCTGCGACGCGGGCAACGTCCTCGCCTGCAACAACCTCGGGACCGCCTACGGAAACGGCCGGGGAGTGGAGAAGGACGAGAAGCGTGCCGCCGTCGCCTACGGCAAGGCCTGCGACGGGGGCGATGCGGTCGCCTGCACGAACCTGGGACGGCAGCTCGCCCTCGGCCTCGGCGTCGCCGAGGACCTCCCCCGCGCCGCGGCGCTCTTCGAGAAGGGCTGCGCCGCGTCGGTGGTGGCGGCGTGCGAGCTGCTCGCCTCCAGCAACGAGAACGGCACCGGCGTCGCGAAGGACCTGCCGAGGGCCGGGGAGCTCTACGAGAAGGCGTGCGACGGGGGGGCGGCGTCGGCCTGCTACTCCGGCGGGTACCTGTTCGCCTCGACGCCGGGCGTCCCCCGCGACGTCCCGCGCGCGGCGCGCATGTACCGCAGGGGCTGCGACGCGGGCGACGCCTACTGCTGCGCCAACCTCGGGTTCTTCTACGAGGTCGGGGAGTTCGTCCCCCAGGACCCGGCCAAGGCGGCCGAGCTGCTCGGACAGGGCTGCAAGGGCGGGGTGCAGGAGGCGTGCGACGCGCTCGAGGCCAGGAAGAAGTGAGGGACGGGCCGCGCCCGCTCGTGTCGGTCCTGATGGCCGCCCGCAACGCGGAGTCCTGCGTGGCCCGCGCCGTCTCGTCCGTCCTCCGGCAGTCGCTCGACGACCTCGAGCTCCTGGTCGTCGACGACGGCTCGACGGATTCGACCGCGGAGGTCGTCCTGGAGATGGCGCGATCCGACGACCGGATCCGGGTCCTGCGCCGCACCGTCGGGCGCGGCCAGGCGGCGGCGCTGAACGTCGCGGTCTCCGAGGCGCGCGGGCGCCTCGTCGCCACCCTCGACGCCGACGACGAGGCTGCGCCCGACCGGCTCGCGCTCCAGGCGGGCGCCCTCGAGGCGGACCGCGGCCTCGTCCTCCTGGGCGGCGCCGTGCAGACCTGGTGCGACCGGCACGATCGCCCGGGAGCCGTCTGGCGCTACGCCGCGGACGACGGCGCCATCCGCGCCCGGACGCTCTTCAAGTCCGAGCACATCTCGGGGGCGATGACGCTCGACCGGGACCGCCTGCCCGCCGCGGCCCTCCGGTTCGACGAGGGCCTCCGCGTCGGTGCGGACTGGGACCTCTCCATCGCGGCGATGCGGGCGGGTCGGGTCGCAAACCTCCCCGACGTGGTCCTGCGCTACCGCTTCCACGCCGGCCAGCTCACCAGCCGCATGACGGACGACCTCGGGTCGGACAGCACGCGCATCCGGGCCGCCCTGCTCGCCCGCGCGGGCATCCTTCCCTCCGACGAGGAGATGCGCGTCCACCTCGCCTTGAGCCCGTGCGCCTACTGGCCCTTCGGATCCCACCCGCTCTTCCGGGCGCGCAGGACCACGATCCGGCGCGACGCCGACGCCTGGCTCGGGCGGCTCGTCCCGGCCTGCGTCCACGCCGGCCTCGCCCCGGAGCCGGCGCTCCGGGCCTACGCCGGGGAGATCCGCGCCGCCATCGACGCGGTGATCGACCAGGACGACGACGAGGCGGCACGGGCCCATGCCTGCTGCCCGGTGGCCGTCCGCTCAGCGTGTCTCGCGCCGTCTCCGTGCCGCTCATCGGGCCCGACGTCAGTCCCCGGCGAGTAGATCCGCGAGCCGGCGTTGCCGCTCCGCGAAGGTGGCCTCGAGGCGCGGCCCGACGAGGAGCCGTGCCGCCGCCTCGCCGAGAGCGCCGAACCCGACGTCGAACTCGACCTCGTCGCGCACGAGGGTCCCATCCTTCCCGTCCCGGGCGGACGCCTCGAAACCGTGCCGGTGGCGCCAGGACCGGAACGGCCCCTTCACCTGGACGTCGGCGAAGTGGCTGCCGGGCACGAGCTCGACGATGCGCGCGATCCAGGGCGTGCGGACAGGGAGCGGGGGCAGGAGGCGGACGGAGAGCGTGATCTCGGTCCCCAGCCGGGCGGGCGGCGCCGGCTCGATCGACGCGATCCGGGCGTCGAGCTCGGGCGGCATGAGGCGCGGGAGGTTTCGCGGGTCGGAAAAGAAGCCAAAGACCCGGTCGAGCGGGACCGGGACCCACTGCTCGAAGCGGGCGCTCCGGGTCATCGCGGCAGGTCCTCCACGGGCCACTCCCGACGGTCTGGCACCGGAAATCGATAACCCCGGAACCAGGCTGCAGCCACCGGGCTCCCTCTCGACCCCGATATCGCCCCTCCCCCCTGCTTCCTGGCTCGGTGGGGGGTTATGTAGGTCCAGAGACTACCTTATGCTCCAGGCCGCATGGCCGAAGCACCCCGGCTCCGGTTGGTCGAGCCACTCCTCGAGGAGGTCTCTCCGCCCCGGCGCGCGCCCGCGCCGCGCCCGCG
>JBAVCR010000337.1:0-2407 GCA_049586815.1 Anaeromyxobacteraceae bacterium | reverse complement strand
GTCTTCTTCTCGAGCCCCTCGCCGAGCACGAAGCGGGCGAAGCGGCGGACCTGGATGTTCTCGCCGATCTTGGCGACCTGGTCGTTGATCATCTCCTGCACCGACTTCTTGTCGTCCTTCACGAAGGGCTGCTCGAGCAGGCAGGTCTCCTTGAAGAACTTGTCGACCTTGCCCTGGGCGATCTTCTCGATGATGGCCTCGGGCTTCTTCTGCTCGCGCATCTGGGCCTTCGCGATCTCGAGCTCCTTCGCGACGATGTCGGCCGGGACCTCCTCGCGGCGGACCCACTGCGGCGCGGCGGCGGCGATGTGCATCGCCACGTCCTTCACGATGGCCTGGAAGGCCTCGTTGCGGGCCGCGAAGTCGGTCTCGCAGTTCACCTCGACGAGCACGCCGATCTTGCCGCCCATGTGGACGTAGCTGCCCACGGCGCCCTCGGTGGCGGTGCGGCCGGCCTTCTTGGCGGCGGAGGCGAGGCCCTTCTTGCGGAGGAACTCCTCGGCCTTGGCGAAGTCGCCCCCCGACTCGGTGAGGGCCTTCTTGCAATCCATCATCCCGGCTCCGGT
Source organism: Anaeromyxobacteraceae bacterium (assembly GCA_049586815.1). Classification (GTDB taxonomy): domain Bacteria; phylum Myxococcota; class Myxococcia; order Myxococcales; family Anaeromyxobacteraceae; genus CAIOAK01. Next base: position 1,841 of record JBAVCR010000337.1, on the reverse strand, counting down.
CTTCTCCCGGAGGTCCTTCACGGCGCTTGCGGTGATCTCTGCCACTTTGATTCCTTCCTTTCGGGAACTGGGAAAACGGAAAGGCGGGCCCTGTGCGAGCCCGCCCCCGGAACTTCGGTCGGCGGTCGCCGGCTAGCTGGCGGACGGCTCGCCGGCGGGCGGGACGACGACCTCGCCCTTGCGGAGAACCTCGACGTTGGCGCTGGCGGCGCCGCGGTCCTCGCGGGGCTCGCGGCGGGGTCCACGGCGGGGGCCGCGGCGGTCGCGCTTGTCGCCGCGCTCGCTGGCGGCGTCACGGGCGTCCTGCTCGGCCTGCTCGTCGCGGCCACCGTGCTCGGCGACCCAGGCGCCGTGGCGCGCCTTGCCCTCGATGCAGGCCTCGGCCACCTTGGAGGTGAAGAGCCGGATGGAGCGGATGGCGTCGTCGTTGCCCGGGATGGTGAAGTCGATGCCCTCGGGGTCGCAGTTCGTGTCGACGACCGCGACGACCGGGATGCCGAGGCGGTTCGCCTCGTGGATGGCGATGTACTCCTTCTTCGTGTCGATGACGAAGAGGGCGGCCGGCAGCCGGGCCAGGTCCTTGATGCCGCCGAGGTTCTTCTCGAGCTTCTCGCGCTCGCGCTCGAGCGAGGCGACCTCCTTCTTCGGGAGGCGCTCGTAGGTGCCGTCGGCCTTCATCTTCTCGATGGTCTTCAGCCGGTCGATGCCGGTCTTCACCGTCTTGAAGTTGGTGAGCGTGCCGCCCAGCCAGCGGTTCGTCACGTAGAACATGCCGCTGCGGGAGGCCTCCTCGCGGATGGCGTCCTGCGCCTGCTTCTTCGTGCCCACGAAGAGGACCGTGCCGCCCTTCGCCACCACGTCGGAGACGAAGCGGAAGGCGCTGCGGGCCAGGCCGACCGTCTTCTGCAGGTCGATGATGTAGATGCCGTTGCGGGCGCCGAAGATGTACGGCTTCATCTTCGGGTTCCAGCGCTTGGTCTGGTGGCCGAAGTGGACGCCCGCCTCGAGCAGCTGCTTCATGGTGATGGCCGAGCCGCTCGACTGGAGCGCCGTGGCCATCGTCTCGGGTGCGGCGGGGGCGGGAGGTGCTGCGGTCTCGACGGACGGGTCCTGCGGGATCTGCGTTTCCATGTGCTTCTCCGGTTTTGGCCTCCACCTCTCCGTTTCACGCCAGCTTCCATCGCGCCGGACTGCGCGACCGGGGAAGCCGACCGGGAGGTGTGTGTATTTACGACGGGAGGGTTCCTAACACGGCGCGGCGCGGACCGCAACCCATTGGAACGGATAGGGGAATCTAGGTTTCCTGCCACCAGCGCAGGACGACCACCACACCGTCGTAGCCTCGCCACGCGACCGCGCGTGGGTCGGTCCCCGGGCAGGCGTGGCGGATCACCCGCTCCCCGAGGAGGAGCGAGGTTCCTCCGCAGGCCGGGCAGTGGAATCTGCCGGAAAGTCGTTCGTGATCTTCGCTGGTTAGCTTCGGGTCGCCATCGATCGGACGCCCGGGCGGCGGGCCGAGGAGACCACGCGCGCGATAGGCCTCGAGCTCGGCCCGATCCGCCTCGTCCCCGCCTCCGCCCACCCCGGCATCGGATCGGGCGCGGGTGGCGCAGGCCGGGCAGGGCGGGAACCCGGACGTCCTGCAGCATTCGACGAGGGTGGCGGGGCCCTCCGACCGCTCCCAGGGGGCGCCGGCGTCCACCTCGGCGACCGGGACGCCCAGGCCGGCGAGCGCGTCCTCCTTCGCCGCCTCGACCGCGTGGGCCACCCGGACCTCCAGCGCGAGCGCAGGGCGGCCGCCCCGGGCGACGAGGACGTCGGCACGCAGGACACCCACGGGC
>JBAVCR010000336.1:0-7386 GCA_049586815.1 Anaeromyxobacteraceae bacterium | reverse complement strand
GAGCAGGGTGACGGCGAGCCGGGGCACGTCAGGCCGCGGGCGGCCCGCCTCCGGTCGCCGGCGGCGGCTCCTCGTAGGCCGCGGCCTCCTCCGACGGGATGTAGACGCCGCCGCTCGCCTGCAGGTCGAGCGCCACGGCGAGCAGGAAGAGCACGAGCGCGAAGAGCGCGATGCCCTGCCCGATGCTCATGGCGAGGACGAGCAGGAGCGGGTGCGGATAGACGAGGGAGGAGGCCATGAAGACCATGGCGACCATCGTCCCGACGACCGAGAGGAGGACGAGCTTCTTCGACATCTCGTGCTTCACTGTGCGGCCCCCTTCCCGGCTGCCGGCCTGCGCGAGAGCGCGAGGGGATGGATGTCGTTGTGGCAGTCGATGCAGTTCATCTCGCCCTTGCGGATGGCCTCGAGCGAGTCGGCGTGGGTCTCGACGTACTTCTTCGCCGTGGTCGAGTGGCACTGCATGCAGGCGCCGCTGCGGAACGGCTTGTAGAGGTGGATGGGAGGCCCACCCTCCCCGTCCGGCCCGGTGCTCGCGTACTCGGTGACGTACTTGAACAGGTGCTTCATGCCGTTCTGCTTCGTGGTGATGGCGCCGAACATCTCGTAGTCGGCGTGGCAGGTGTAGCAGCTGTTCTCGCCGAACTTGTGGTTGCGGCTGTGCATGGCGGCGAGGCTCGTCGAGTTCGGATCCTCGGCGTCGCGCACGTAGGGGCCCATCACGTGGCAGGAGCCGCAGAACGGCCGCGAGAGCGTGTACTCGAAGCTCGCGATGTTGCCGGTGAGGGAGACGATGAGCGGGAACGCGCCGAGCCCGAGGAGGAGCATCGACTTCGTGACCCGGTTCAGGTGGGGACGGCGGACGATGTACCAGACGCCGATGAGGATCGAGAGGATCGCGCTGGCGAGCGCGACGGCCTTCAGCAGTTGTTCGGTGGAGTGGATGGCGAACACGGATTTCCCTTGCTGGTCACTTCACGACGACGGGGCCGGCCGTGATCTCCGGCGGCCCGGAGACGAGTCCCGGTGCGTTGGCCTTCACCCACTCCGCCGCGGCGCGGTCGGATTGCTGGATGCCCTCGCGGGTCTCGAAGAGGCTCATCGAGGCCCACCAGCCGTCGCCCTCGTCGATGGCGATGTAGGAGATGAAACCCGGGACCTTGCGGATCACGTTGATGAAGGAGGAGTTCACCTTGTCGTTGAACTCCTTGGGCTTCGAGAGCTTGTACCGCCGGATCGTCCCGTACATGGTTCCTCCTCGCCGGCACGTGCCGGGGATGGCGAAGGGGTGAGCAGACCGACCGGGGAGACTACGCCAGGACCCCCTGCTTTCACCATACCGGGGGGACCCGATTTTCACGGATCCCATGACGTGGCGCGTCGCGAAAGCACTCCGGCGCGGAGGGTGAGCAGCGACACCTCCGGCGAGGCGTTGAGACGCATGCCCACGCCCACGTTCCCCACGCCGCGGTTCACGTAGAGCTGCACCTTCTCCACCTGGTAGAGCCCCTCGAGATACGGCTCGTGGATCACCCAGCGGATGGCCGACGTGAGCAGCGGGACGTTCACCTGTCCACCGTGCGTGTGTCCGGAGAGGACGAGCATGGGACGTCCCCAGATGGCGAGGAGCTCGGCGGTGCGCGGGACGTGGGCCAGGTAGAGGCGGGACCCGTCCCGGGCGCCCTTCATGGCCCGGGGCGGATCGGCGGACCGCGTCCAGAGGTCGTCGATGCCGATCACGGTGAACGGCGCGCCGCGGAGCGTGAGCGTGGTGTTCTCGTTCTCGAGGACGCCGTAGCCGAGCTCCTCGAGCGCCCTCGTGGCGCCGCGCGCGTCGGCCCAGTGATCGTGGTTGCCGAGCGTGGCGAGCGTCGGGGCGTCGAGGCCACCGAGCTGCTCGCGCAGGAGCGTCACGCCGGCGGGGTCGCGGACCAGGTAGTCGCCGGTCATGACGACGAGGTCCGGCCGGAAGGCGTTCGCCAGCTCGACGGCGGCGCGGATGCGCCCCACCGGCGTGAGCGGCCCGACGTGGATGTCGGAGAGCTGCGCCACGCGGAGCCCGTCGTGGGCCGGGTCGAGATCGGGGACGACGATCTCGCGGGGCTCCGGGGTGACCTCGAGCGACTCGGCGCGCGCGGGGAGCGCCACGCCGGCCGCCGCGACGGCCGCCGCCCCCTTCAGGAAGGCCCGCCGCGAGATGCCCGTCATCGCCGGTCCCGGAATGCCCACCGCGTCACAACCCCCGGTGGAGACGGCTTCTTCCCCCGGATGCCGGTGTCCATCCGGGGATACCCGTCATGGCTGCGCCGCCGCTCGTTTTCGGTCGCAGGCTTTCATCAGCAGTCCGTGAACCGCAGGCGCCCCGGGGGATGGGGCGAGAAGGAGGACGCCATGAAGCGGACCCTTCGTCTGTTCGTGGTCTCGGCGCTGGCGTTGGGCTTCGCCGGCGCGATGGCGCAGGATGCGGACGTGATCGTCCCGGCTCCCGAGTCGGCGACCGCGGCCGTGAAGCCCGGTGCGGCCGAGGGGAAGTGCCACGTGACCGACCCGTGCGTGGACGTCGAGCTGGGAGCGGCCGCGATGGAGCCCGACCAGGCCCTCGTCGACCCGCCCGAGGTCGAGGCCACGAAGGCCCACGAGGCGTGGGTCGAGTCGATCTGGAACTCGCCGTAGCTGCGAGACGCCCTAATCCAGGGCGGCCACTGCCGTGAGGCGGCGGCCCAGCTCGGACTCGAACTCGTCGAGGGGCTCGCCCATCGAGTCGCGAAAGGCGACCGCGAAGGCCTGCCCCTCGCCGAGGAGCGAGAGGAGTCGACGGACGCGCGGCTCCCCGAACCGCCGGAGGAGCTCCCGGAAGGCGCGGTCGGCGGTGCCGTAGGCGACCTTCGGGTCCGTGCGCAGGAACGGGCCCGGGTGGGTCACCGCGTCCGGGTGCGCAACCTCGTGGTGCTCCCCGGCGGCGACGCTCGCCATGCCTTCCTGGAACCAGTACGGCACGCCGCGCGCCCGCCCCTCCCTCCCCGCGGCCTCGAAGAGGACGCAGTGGGTGATCTCGTGGGAGAGGATCCGGAGGAGCGCGTCGTCGGAGGCGCTCCCCCGGGTCCAGGTGCGGGGCGACTGCAGGTCGACGGAGCCCGTGCGGGCCCACGCGCGCATCCAGGGATTCCCGGTTCGCCCGGTCGCCTGCTCCAGGCCGGCGTGCGTCGGGTGGACCTCGAGCGCCAGGGTTGCGGGAAGCGCACCCCACCGGACGGCCGCGCGGAGCGCCGCCGGGAGCACGCGCCGGACCTGCTCGGCCACCTGCTCGTCGCCGTCCTGCCAGCCGAAGGACACGACGGCGCCGGCGGCGGCGATGGACTCCCGCCGTCCGGATGCGTGGGTATCCGGGACCTGGGCGAGGGCGAGGGCCGTGACGAGGAGCGGGAGGAACAAGGTCTCGGATCGTGCGGGGTTCGCGACCAGCAAATCTTGACCCACGTCAACCGGGTCGTCAAACCTCGTTTAGGGTAGGCCCAGAGGGTCGCCGTCGCCTTCGATGTAGGATGCGGGCCCATCGTGAGGTCCCGCCCCGACGCCGCCATCGCCGCGACCTTGCTCGCGCTCCTTCTCTCGGCCTGCTCGTCGGCACCGAAGCCGGTCCAGATGACCTGGGTTCCGCCCCCTCGGTCGGCGTCCTGCTCGGAGGGCGTTCCCTGCGAGAACGTGAAGCGTTGGTTCGAGATCGAGAGGCAGGCCGCCGAGGCGCGCCCGGCCTGCCGTCCCGTCCCGCTGAAGGGCAGCGAGGAGCAGTGCGCCCGGGCCGAGGCCGCCTACGCCAGGGCCCACGCCGAGCAGATCGACTACTTCGGCGGGCTCTGCGCCGGGTCGGTCGGCGTGGCCGCGGGCACCGTCATCGCCTACCTCGGCCTGCCGGAGAGCGACCGGGTCGTCACCTGCGGCGGGAAGCCCGGGGTCCCCACCTTCACCTGCCGCCTCTGGGAGTGGACCTGGGCCACCGCGTCGCGGGGCGGCGCCTTCGTGGTCTTCCTGGTCCAGCCCGAGGGCGCACCGGCCGGCTCGTGGGTGCTCAACGCCTGCTCGTACTGCGAGAGCGGGGGCACCTGCCGCGAGTTCCCGTTCCGCCCCTGACGGCCGGCTTCACCACGGGCGAAGGTAGTGGCAGGTGTAGCCGCCCGGATGCTTCACCAGGTAGTCCTGGTGGTACGCCTCGGCCGGATACCACGTGGAGGCAGGGACGATCTCGGTGACGACGGTCCCCTTCCACTTGCCCGAGGCCTGGACCCGCGCCTTCACCGCCTCGGCCGTCGCCCGCTGCGCCGGCGAGAGGTAGAAGATCGCGCTCCGGTACTGGGTTCCCACGTCGTTTCCCTGCCGGTCCTTCGTGGTCGGATCGTGCATCCGGAAGAACCACCTCTCGAGCAGGTCCTGGTACGGCAGGAGGCGCGGGTCGAAGACCACGCGCACCGCCTCGGCGTGGCCGGACCGGCTGTCGTGGGTGTCCTCGTAGCGGGGGTTCTGGAGCCAGCCGCCGGTGTAGCCGACCTGCGTCTCGACCACGCCGGGGATCTTCCGGAGGATGTCCTGCATCCCCCAGAAGCAGCCGCCGGCCAGGATGGCCACCTCCCGGTCGGGGGTCGGCGCCGGGGCCGCGACCTCCGCGGCCAGGGCCGGGGCAGGCACCGCGAGGGCCAGCCCGGCGGCGAGGAGGGCGGGCAGGAAGGCGTTCACGATGCGTCCCTTCCCCGGAGCACCGACCGCCGCTCCGCGTACGCGCTCCGGACCGCCAGGTAGTCCTTGTCCTCGAGGAGCAGCCCCCGGGAGACGGTGCGGATCTCCTCCTCCTCGTCCCCGGTGATGGTGCCGTCGGCCGCGGCCACGGCGAAGAGGCAATGGAGGAGCCCGAGCTTCTGCTCGTGACTCGCCTCGTCGCGGAACTCCCGCGTGGCGACGAAGTTGTGGGTCGCCCCGAGGAGCCTCTGGGTGGCGCGCGCGATCTCGATCACCATGGCGGCCTGGGAGGCGGAGAGCCCCCCGTGGGTCACCGCGAGCCGCTCCATCTCCGCCACCTCCGAGGAATGCGTCACCGTGTCGACCTGGGCGACGCGGGCGAGCAGGAAGGCGAAGAGGGCCAGGTGGCGGGCCTCGGCCTGATCCATCGAGTCGAGCTGTGCGGCGATCCGGTGCACCACCTCGGCCTGCGGGTCGCGCGCGGGCGACGAGGCGAGGCCGAGCCAGTCGAGGAGGGACATGTGCCTGGGACTAACGGGCGCGACCCCGGCCCGCAGGCTAGATCGGGGGCATGGCCGACAAGCTCCAGCTCACCGACGCCGAATGGCGGGCCCGCCTCTCCCCGGAGGCCTACGACGTGCTCCGTCGCCACGGCACCGAGCGCCCCCACACGGGGTGCTTCCTGGGCACGCACGAGCCCGGCACCTACGTCTGCGCCGGCTGCGACAACCCCCTCTTCCCCTCCGGCGCCAAGTTCGAGTCGGGCACGGGCTGGCCGTCCTTCACCCAGCCGGTCGGGCCCGACGCGGTGGCCACGGTGGTGGACAGCTCCCACGGGATGGTCCGGACCGAGGTCCGCTGCGCCCGCTGCGACGGGCACCTCGGCCACGTGTTCCCCGACGGGCCTCCGCCCACGGGCCTGCGCTACTGCATGAACTCGGCGGCGATGCGCCACGTCCCGGCGCCGGGATAGCGGCGCGCGGCGCTACCGGAACGTCGCGGCGCAGTCGATCTTCGCGGGCTGCTCGCGCATCTTCGCGATGAACTGCCCGCAGGCCTCGTGGTCCCGGAGCCCGGCGGCGCAGTCGTACTCGAACGGCGCCTCGAGCTCCTGGCAGGCGCCCTCTCCCGGCTTGCCGACGAGGCACGCCTGGAACCGCGTGCAGGCCTCCCTGGCCTCACGGGTCGCCTCGGCGGCGGCCTGGTCGAGCTCCTTCTTCTCGGCGGCGACGCGGTCGGCCTCCTTCTTCCGCTCGGCCTCGTTGCGCTTCTCCCACCGCGCCGATCCCAGGTAACCGCACCCGATGGGATCCCGGCAGGTGCAGGCCTCGCCGAACCACCGCCGCTCCTCCGCCGACAGGCTCGGGCTCGGCGACTCGCCGATCTCCTGGCACTCCTTGTCGGCCTTCTCGGGGTCGGTGGGGGCCTGCGCGGCGGCGATCCCGGACGATGCGAATGCCGCGAGCGCCACGGCCAGGATCCTCGTCGTTCCTCTCGCGCGATCGATCACGCGGGAATCCTAGCAGGGCGAGGGCCCGCGCGCCGTGTCAGGAGATCCCGTGCCCCGGGCAGAAGGCCTTCTCGATCCGGCGCTGGATCGACGCGGCGAGGCGGAGGGCCTCGCGGAAGAACTTCCGCTCGAGCGGGTTCAATGCGTAGGGATCGACCCGGTTGCCGCCCTCGCCGCCCGTCCGCTCCGCCTCGAGCTGGTGCCGGAGCCGAAGGACCTGCACGAAGTGGAAGGCCTCCACCCAGCCCTCCACCTCGCGCGGGTCCACCCCCGCGGCCGCCGCTGCCTGGCGCATCCGCTCCGCGGTCCCCGGAGCGCACGTGCCGAACGCGAGGGCATATACCCGGGCCGCGTCGACGAAGATCGCCGCGGCGCCGCACTTGAGGTCGATGGTCCCGGCGTGCTCGCCGCCGTCGACGGAGAAGTCGCGGAAGAGGCCGAGCGGGGGGCGCCGGCCGATCGCCGTCGCCGCCAGCTGGGCGAGGAAGCGCGGGTTCCGCGGCGCGATGCGGGCGAGCACCTCTCGAAGCGGCTCGGCGAGGGCCTCGTTCCCGTGGAGCGGCCGGAAGTCGAAGAAGATGGTGGCGTTCAGGATCGACCGGGGAGTGGGGGTCTCGATCCAGGAGGTGAAGCGCTCCTTCCACTCCTCCACCGAGAGGCACCACTCCGGGTTCCCGGCCATGATGCCGCCCCGGCACCGCTCGAAGCCGCAGTCCGCGAGCGCGTCGTTCACCTTTCTCGCGAAGGCGGCGAGCCTCGCCCGGACCTCCTCCGCCGTCCCGCCGGGCGGGACCCGGAAGGCGATCCCGTTGTCCTGGTCGGTGCGAAGCGTCTGCTCGCCGCGCCCCTCGCTCCCGAAGGCGAGCCAGCAGAAGTCGAGCCCGCGAAGGTCCTCGGCGTCCTCGACCAGGCGGAGGGCGCGCTCGGCCACGGCGTCGGCGAGCACGGAGACGGTGCGGGTCACGGCGCCGGCGGCCACGCCCGCCTCCACCAGATCGCGGCCCAGGGCGGCGATCCCTCGTGCGCGGTCGGCGAGCGCGGGGACGTCATGTGCTCCGCGGATGGCGCGGGTGAGGCGGGAGGCGGCGAGGAAGGGTGTCCCGTCGCCGTCGCGGCCCACGGCGATGGGGCCGTGCGGCGGTGGCGGC
>JBAVCR010000335.1:0-7996 GCA_049586815.1 Anaeromyxobacteraceae bacterium | reverse complement strand
TGGGAGGGTGTGATCGGAATGGTGGCGCCCGCCGCCTCGACCTGCTTGGCGAGGGGCGGGAGGCGGGTCGAGGCCCCGTTGTCACCAACGGTTACGCGCACCAGCGGTGATGCCGGAACCGATGACGAACCGCGAACCATCCACCGTCAGGTCCGTCATCGGCACGGTCATCGCCATCCCTCGTCGGGGTTGGGGCGGCCCTCCGCGGTCACTTCCTGCGTGGCTCTCGGCTCCCGACGACGACCGTCACCTGCACCCTCTCGCCGCCGTACACTGCCGTGAGGATCGCGGTGCCCTTCGCCGAGCCCGCCCGAATGCGCTCGTCCGATGTGGTCGGTGTCAAAGCTTCTCTATGCTCGCCCAACGAAGGGGGCGACAACAGCGTAGATTATGGCAAGCGTCGGGACCAGCGCGCCCAGCCAGCGCAGGAGCTTCCGCTTCTCGCGCCGAACGCCGTACCAGCCGAGCCCGGCGAACATGAGCAGCTCGGGTGCCGCGAATAGGTACGCCCACGGCCCGGACTCCGCGTTGAAGTAGAACAGCCAGGGGAATGCTGCTACCGTTCCCAGCAGCGCCCCTGCTGACAAAGAACGCAGGCCCCACGCCACGGCTGAGAGTGCAAGCGCGTCCACGAGAATGAGCAGCACGAAGACGACTCCTCCAAGGGACTCGCCGGCGCGAAGAGCAACGAGCACGGCTGGCGAAAGGGCAAGAAGCCCCACTGCAACTGCTGCGACCCTGAAGACCTTGAGGGCGCTCATTTCGGCCCCCAGCCGTAGTTGTTCGGCCACGGCCCGGTGTAGGTGCCGCCGCACTGCGCGATGGCTCGAGCAACACAATGGCAGCAATTATTGCTCTTGATGCTGTAGGTACAGGATGCGCACGACAACATCGCCATTTCGAGACATTGGTCAAACGGCGTTCGTCGATCAGTACATGTCGCCGGGTCATCCGGTGGGGTGATTGGATGACATGCGGTCGGGTTCTTCGAGTTCAGGTCCGGCCCAACCTTCTTGAAGAAGGGATCTACGGGCAGCGTCGCGTAGTAGCTCTCGGTCTCCCCTGACGGCCCGCCCACCCTCAGGAAGCAGTGCTGCGCCCCTGTCGCTCCAACCGGGCCCAGCACCTTTCTCCAGCACACCTCTGAGTAGAGTCCCGTTGGATCAGTGAATCCGAGAGGGTTTGCTTTGGCGTAGTTGTACCAGTCGGGCCCGTGCGGCCCGTTCATCCCACCGCGCAAGGCGATCGGGTCCAACTCCAAGTACCTCCCCACCCCCGGCAGGTACCACCGGTTCCAGTTGTAATAGGGCCCCTGGAAGCCGACCGAGGCGAGCAGCCGCTCGTCGTACTGACCGGGGAGGCGGAGGTTCGTCACGACTACACGCCCTGAACCTGGGTCGACAGCGGTCTTCTCCTGTACGTCACCAAACGGGCGAGCGATCGTGTTCCAGACCATCTGGCCCGCGGCGTTTGTCAGCACGCGAGGAAGGCCAATGTGATCGAGATGGAAAAAGTACGTGTAGCCTGGCGAGCCCCCGCTCGGGCCCGGGTACTCAATCTGCGCAACAGGCTCGTCGTCGACCCACACGTAGTCCCGGACAGAAACCCAATGCGGCGTTGGCGTGACCGCAAGCCGCACCTCGCTCAGGATACGGCCGCTGCCGTCGCTGATGAAATGCGTCCACTCGTTCGTCTCAACGCTCCATCGGGCAATGCGCCGGTTGCTTGAATCATATCGAAACCGCGCGGTGACCGTGGCCACATGCGAATCTTGCGTGCAGACGGGGCTGAACCCCAAGTGGGTGCGGTCACCGAAGTACTGATACTGGAGGTACGCCGGAGCCACTTCCCCGGTCATCACGAGTCTACCCAGGGCATCGTGGCGAAGGCAGATCCCATTCTGAACCCAGTCGCCGCCGAGGTTGGTCTGCGCGACTCCGCTCACATTCCCCTGGTAGTCATAGCCAAATCCAACATAGTCAGAGTAGGGAGGGTTTTTGGAGTTCGGCGTCGACCGTTGCTTGACGCGATCGGGGTCACTCCCGTACGCGAAGGTCGCGGAGACGCCATCGACCGTCTCCGAAGTCCGGTTGCCGACAGAGTTATAGCCGTAGGCAAGCCATCCCGGCGCGCCAGTCAAGCGATCCATGAAGTCATATTGCATCGTCGCCGACCTGCTTCGCTGACATCCCGAGAACGTGGTGGAGTAGTCCCCAATCGCAATAATGTCGCCTGCGGGTGACATGGCGTAGCCCAGCGACACGGGGCCGTCGCGCCCCACACCACGCCTGGAGCCCCGACCAGTCCTGCCCAAAGGCCAAGCAATGCGACGATTCTCGCGATCATGCTCCCCCCCCCCGGTGAAGCCATACGAGAAGTGAAGCGTACCGATCGTGAATCTTCATCGCATTGACGGGCATCAAGGACTCATCCGCTCCATCGCCGCGAGGCGTGAGTCCAGCAGACCGTCTCGATTACTTGCTCCCACTTGTTTGGCCTCGCAGCCGACGATGGACCGAGGGAAAGCGGCGCTGGCCATGGCCCATGGCGGACAGAAGGGACATCCCCATGAACTTCCTTGACGCCGACCACCATTCACCGAGTTCTCCCGCCCGCGGCGCTCATCACACCTGGCAAGTCCCCGTCGGAATCGAGTAGTGAGAAGGCGCGGAAACCAGGCCCTGGTCCGCCGACCTGATCGCTGGTGTTGATGATTGAGCGGTCTTACCCGGCCGCCGTCGACCCGACGCATCGTCTCCAAGATGTCTCCAAGCCGTAGGCGGATTCCAGTCGACTGGCGCGGACTCTTGCAGAATCCGGCACGGGTTCGAAACCACCGTCCCGCTTCGCTTTCCTGACAAAAGGCGTGCCCCGTCGGCAGGTTGGCTTGTTGCGTTTCGGCAGTTTCGATTCCCGGCGCCTCAGGCTTCAGTCCGGGACGGCTACCGCCCCAGTGTTTGGCGCCAAGAAGCGACGAGGCCGGGCACGCCGGGGGGGGATGCCGGCCTGGCCTCTCGCTCAGTCTCCGCGGCAGAGGTGTCGCGCGAGGGTAGTGGAGATCGGCTGGCCAGTGCGCTGCTCGATGAAGAGCCACTGGCCCGCGGGATTCACCTCCAGGAACACGTCCCGACCTTCCCCGGTGCGCCGAAAGTCGAAGGCCGCGTAGGCCAATCCGAGTTCGCTCATGGCGTCCAAGATGAACGCGCGCAATGCATCCGGGATCGTCGTCGCCCCCACCCTGCAAGAGCCAAACACGGGACGGAAGTCGTTTGGTGAGGTGGTTCTTCGCGCATCGATCTCCGCCGGAAAGATCTCGTTCCCGATCACCGTCACGCGCAGGTCCACCCCTTCCACGTACTCCTGGAGCAGAACAGGAGCGCGTTCGACCTGGGGCATCCCGCCCGTGGGACCAACTTCGACCATCTGGGTGGGAACCGAGCGAGCCGGGTTCGGAGCCAGCATCTTCCACACGTGACGACGCGAGCAGTCACCCAGGAATCGCCGCGCTTCTTCCCCGGAAGTCGTCACCAAGGTCCTCGGAAGCTCGACTCCGAGGCGGTGCGCAACCGCAAGCTGGGCCAACTTGTGGCTCGCCCGCGCGTCTTGCCAGGGGTGATTCACCCACCGGGCGCCCATCGCGCTCCAGACGCCGACCATCCCCTCGTGGATCTGGTCGAAGGCAAGTTCGCCTTCCCACGCAGGGAAGGCCGGGTCCAGCGTGTAGTGGCGCGGACGCCGCCACCAGATAGCATCGATCTCGTCGGACGAGACCTCTCCGCCACCTGGACGACCGATCCGGGCTGACCATCCATTTCCGACATCGTGACCGACCGTGAATGATGCGAACCTGGGAATCGACGCGAGGTCCAGGAGCTCCCAGTCGCCACCTAGGCTCCTGATCGCGGCGGCGACGGGAGCCACGTGGACGTCCTCCTCCCCGCTGACGACGAGCACGAACGGACGCCGTGCCCTGCGATCGCGGCGCCTGGACGCCGCGGTGGGATTCGGCGTCATCCCGGAGGGGCATCCCGGGTGGACCGCTCGCAGGCAGGTAGGGAATCGCCGCCCCACGGCCTGGCGTCAGGCTCGCCCGCTGGGAACTGCGAACCCAAGTCCCCCCTGGTTAGGAGGCGGCGGCCTCGGTCGATCGGCAGCGGGATCCTGTCGTGGATGTAGTACGTCTCTGCGGTGTGCATGAGACTGGCGCTCCAGGTCCGAAGGTTCGGTTGCTCGACTCCCCTCGGCTTATGGAGGCGCTCGACGCGCCGAAATGTGACTCGCGGTCGCGTTCCCGTCTGGGGCACATCGTCCTTCGCTCGGTCACCTGGGGCCGAAGTGCCCCGTCTCGAGCGAGGGCCCCGAAGGTCCCAGGGCACTCTTCAACTTGCCCATCTCGTGCACGAGGGGGTAGCTCGGTTTCGCCTTCACCAGCACTCGTTCGGCTCGGTCCAGGAACTCCCGCGCGTCGGCCACGCGTCCCAGCCTCATGGATGCCTCTGCGGAGACGAGAAGCGATCGACCGAACGTCCACCCTCGCGCCGGCCCGATGGGTACTCGCCGGCGATAGCGTGCGGCCGCAGCGAGGGCTTCGGACGGATCGTCCTCCCTCGCCACCTCCGCGAGGAGGTAGGCCGCCGAGAGTGCGTCGTTGGGTCGAGGCTTCGCCCGGTCTATCGACCCGAGAACTGCGATCGCTCCCGCCGTGTCCCCGCGCTTCCACGCCTCCAGCGCTCCGATCTCCTCCGCTGCCGTGGTGCCGTGGTCCACGACGCTACGCGCCAATGCCAGGTCCGCCTCCGTTCCCAGGAGCGCAAGCTGGACGGCCGCGATCCGCGTGTTGTGGGGCGCGCCCTGGGACATCTTGCGAACCTCGGCGCGCAGCCTCGGGAGGGCCCGGTCGCCGGCGGCGAGGGATGCCTTGATCAGAGCGAGGTCCAGGTCGGACATCCCTTCCAGTTCCGCTGGCGGAGCAGAAGCGAGTTCCCATGCCCGGGCGGTATCACCGCGCCTCGAGGCGATCATGACCCGCTGGAACAAGGCCGGGCCGCTGGTCGGATTGCTCGCCTGGAGGGCCGTTGCCAACGCCTCGGCCTCCTCCAGCCGGTCCCCGGCGACGAGCGCATCGAGGAGCAGGAAGTCCCCAGAGGATCCGGGAAGGGTCGCCTGCGCACGCCGGGCCAACTCGATGGCCCGATCGACCCGTCCGAGCCAGATCTCTCCACGGACCAGGGGCCGCAACTGGGTCGCGTCGGGCACGGGGAAGCGATCGAGAAGGCGCTTCAGGTCCGGGTCTCGTCCTGCGAGAGCGTAGCTCTCGACGAGGTGGTCGAGGGCCCAGGGGAAGGACGCCCCAAGATCCGACAGGCCCGTCAGGAAGGGCGTCGCCTCCTCGTACCGGGAGGCGTGAAACAGCAGGTCACCTGCCGCGAACGCTGTCTCCACGTCTCCCGGATCCTCCTTCAGGATCTTCTCGTACGTTCGCAGCGAGCCGCCGTCGTCCCCGGACAGTTGCAGGTGGAATGCCTGTATCAGGGCCAGGTCCCTGCTCGACAACCTCTCCGGAGAGGCCAGCGCGGCCTCGAGATGCGCCCAGGCATCGGTACGCTCCCGGTCCACCCTGGACAGGATCCGCGCGAGCTGGAAGTGGGCCGGCGCGAACGTTGGGTCCGACTCCAGGGCCCTCCGGAAGTGCAGCGCGCAGCGGCCGAGCGCATCGTTGCTGCTCGCCTCGATCGTCGTCCCCATGCATGTCGCGCCCCGGGCGAAATGGCCGAACGCTGCCATGCTCGAGGACGCGAGGCTGCCGACGGGCCGTGCTGCGTTCGAGCCACCCTCCCCTCCCCCAGCTGCCCGGCTCCGCAACCGGAAGACCGCCCTATCCAGGGCCGTGTGCACGCCATCGATCGATGACGCCTTCTCCTCGAACTGCTCCTCGCTGGCGCCATCGCTCGGGTCCCGCGCGTCGAAACCCAAGACGATCCCGTCGGCATCGAGCGTGGCCTTCGAGTCGACGACGAGGTTCGCCCCGAGGCGTGTCGCCACTTTGGCCATCGCGAGGAAGCCGGGGCGAACCGGATCTTCGCCGAGTTCCCGCAGCACGGCGTCCACGCGGGGCGCGGCCACGACGCGGACCCGTGGGGACTCCGCGAGGGCGATGCGGAGAATCTCCGAGACGACGTCCAGGTCTGGCATGCCCGTCGAGTTGATCGTGGGGGGCAGGATCACCACGAGCTTCTCGTCAGGAGGACGGGCCGTAGTCTCGAACCGCTTCAGGAGCACCCACCCGCCCGTTACGGCGAGAAGGACGACCAGACCGGCAACCAGTCCCCATCTTCGGGACGATCTTCCACGGCGAGCGATGGCCGACAGGCGGGCCGCCACCTCGCCGGCGGACCGTGGCCTTTGGTCCGGGACCTCCTGGGTGAGCCATTCCACCAGACGACGAAGCTCCCCGAACCGATCGTCCCTCGGGAGCCGCTTCCTCGACACGTCCGTGCCTCCGAGCATGGCTCCCAGCAGGACCCCGAGCGCGTAGAGGTCGGTCCGTGCGTCCTCCGTTCTCCCGTCGCGCTGCTCTGGCGCCATGTAACCCGGAGTGCCACTTCCGGGCGTCGCAGCTCGATCGAAGAGCTGGGAGATTCCGAAGTCGAGGACCTTCACCCCACCGCCTTCGCTCAGGAAGACGTTCACCGGCTTCAAGTCCCGGTGAAGGACGCCCGCGGCATGGGCCTGGTCGAGCGCCGCCGTGATCGCGGAGGCAATCTGGATCACCTCGTCGCCCGTCATCGCGTCGCGCGCCATGCGGGCGTCGAGCCCTTCCCCTTTCAGGAGCTCGAAGACCAGGTAGGCGCCGTGCTCCGAGCGCCCCGCCTCGAAGATGGTCACGATGGCCGGGTGGTTGAGGCGAGCCACCGCCTCGGCCTCGGCCTTGATCCACTCCGCCTCGCCCCGGACGGCCGAGATGCCCGGCCGCAGGAGCTTCAGCGCGACCTCTCGTCCCAGCTCGGGATCTCGCGCGGCGTACACCACCCCGAACCCACCTCGCCCAATCTCTCCGTGGACGACGAAGCGCCCCACCGTCGTCCCGGGGGCCAGGCCTTCGAGGTGGTGGTCCGGGATCGGGATCCGCGGGATGTGCGCCAGGTCCTCGAGCAGGCGGGACAGGTCGCCCGCACCGTACCGCGACCCGGTCATCCAAGGTAACCAAGGCGTCGGGCCTCGTCGCCGAGTCTCCCCTTGAGGCGCTCGAAGCGCTTGCGAACGACCTGTGCGTCCACCGCAGGGCCATCGCCCGACATGACCCGGGCGACGTCCTCCCACGAAAGCGCCTCGTCGAGGCGGAGCGCGAGGAGAATCTGCTCGTCGAGGTCGAGGGTGGCGCGGAGCTCGTCGAGCACGTTCGCCTGCCGTTCGCGACGAAGGGCGGACCGCGTTCGCACGTCCTCGGCAAGTTTCTCGCTCTCCCGCGTCGCGAGGCGCCTGCCCCGCATCCGCCAGCCGTCGCGCGTGACGGTCACGGCCGCGTTCCGGGCCAGCGTATACACCCAGGCTTCGAGGGACCCCTCGCCTCGATAGGTGGCTGCGTATCGGCAGAGGTTTTCCGCAAAGAGCGAGAATGCCTCCTCGGCGGTCTCCTCCCGATTCCGAAGGAGCGACATGAGAAGGCCGTAGACCCTCGGGCCGAGGTCGCGCATCACCAGGGCGACCCCGCCTTGGATGTCGCCCTGGGCCAAGACGTCGGCGGCTGAACCCCTCGACTTCATCCCGCCATTCTACGCGAGGGCAGGACCCGTGGGCACCCATTCGGGACGAAGAGTTCGAGGTCACATCTCCGATCGCCGAACGCCTTGAAGGAACGGAGGGGGACCGGTGGGCTTGATCCGCCTTGGTGGACATCAACCCTGTGGGGGTTACGGTGTCCAACATGGAAGAAGGGAAGCGGCAGAAGCGGCCTCGTAGGAGCTTCACGGACGAGTTCAAGGCGGACGCGGTTCGC
>JBAVCR010000334.1:0-17887 GCA_049586815.1 Anaeromyxobacteraceae bacterium | reverse complement strand
GGATGGGGCGGGCGGTGGCGGCCGGGATCGGCCTGGTGGCGGTGGGGCTGCTCGGGCTCGCCCTCGGCGCCCGCTGGTTCGTCGACGGCGCGGTGGCGCTGGCCCGGACGCTGGGCGTCTCCGACCTCGTCATCGGCCTCACCATCGTGGCGGCCGGCACCTCCATGCCGGAGGTGGCCACCTCCATCGTGGCCACCTTCCGCGGCGAGCGGGACATCGCCATCGGCAACGTGGTGGGCTCGAGCATCTACAACCTGCTCGCCATCCTCGGCATCTCCTCGCTGGTGACGCCCGGCGGGCTCCCGGTGGCCCCGTCGCTCCTTGCCTTCGACCTCCCGGTGATGGTGGCGGTGGCGGTCGCCTGCCTGCCCATCTTCCTCACCGGCTGGTCCATCGCGCGGCTCGAGGCGGCCGCCTTCCTCGGCCTCTACGCCGCCTACACCGCCTACCTCGTGCTGAAGGCGCAGGAGCACGACGCGCTCCCGGCCTTCTCCGCCGTGATGCTGGAGTTCGTCATCCCGCTCGTGGCCCTCGGCGTGGGCGTGTCGGTGGTGCGCCACTTCCGGCGGCCGCCCGGCGCCGCCTGACACGCCGGGCCGAGCATCGACGCCACGTGGGACCGGTCCGCTCGCTCCCGCGCGCCTCGTCGGCCCTTTCGCGGGCCGCGCGGGGAGCGGTCTCGCCGGGCCGTTGCTCGACCGCCGGGAGGGGGACGTGCCTCCGGTCCTGGCCGACCACCTCGCGCCACAGGTCGATCATCCCGCGCCCGCCGAGGCGCGGACTCGATCGGCTGACCGGCGCCGCCGCATCCTGCGGCCGCAGGGTCATGGCCCAGAGCGGCTCCAGTCCGGCCGGATCGGCCGCGTAGCGGTGGTCCGCCAGCACCACCCCGGCGCCGGGGAGCCGCCCGACCCATCCGTCGGTGAACCAGAACCACACGCGCGCGGCCCGGGCCATCGCCTCCGGGGAGGCCGCCGGCAACGACTCGATCTCCTCGGCGCCCACGACCGGCGTGCTGGCCCCTTGACGGACCGTCACGGGGCCCCCGGCGAGCGGCAGCCGGATCGCATCCGCGTGGAGCCGGCCGTCCGGCGTCTGGTAGAGGCTCCGCCAGACCACCATGTTTCCGAGGGACGGATCGACGAGTGCCCGCACGACCTGGTGGCCCCGGGCATCGGCCAGCGCCTGCTGGGCGTCGGCGGCGCGGGCGTGCTGGATGGCTCCCACCCCGATCCATGCCAGGGCCACGGCGAGCGCAGCCGCGGCCGGCCAGGCGCGTCGGAGCCACGCAGCCAGCACCACCCCGAGGATGAGCGGCAGGGTGATCATCGGGTCCACGATGGAGACCACGTTCCAGGCGACGCGCAGGTCGGAGAGGGGCCAGAGGAGCTGCGTGCCGTAGCTCGTGCAGGCGTCGAGGGGAGCGTGGGTCGCCCAGCCCGCCAGCGCGGCGGCGTAGACCGCGCCAGCCTTGGCTCGCCCCGCGCGATGGAGGAGGAACGGCGCGGCGACGACCGCTGCACCCACGGGCGTGAAGAGAAGCGCATGGGTGAAGCCGCGGTGCTGCTCGATGGCGAGGAGCGGGTCCGCGGCGCTGCGGATGAGCACGTCTGCATCCGGCAGCCACCCCGCCAGCCCACCCACCAGCGCCGCCTTGCGGCCGAGCGCCCGCCCGCCGACGAGCTGGCCCGCGGCAGCTCCGATGACGAACTGGGTGACGGTGTCCATGACGCGGGGATATGCGGTCGGCACGACGGCCGCGCAACCGGTCGACCCGCCCCGGACATGGCGACGCGTCACGCAATCCCTGCCCCCCCTTCACGAATCCCGTGGACAAGCGCGACGCCACGCGGCTCGATGGGCGTCGACGCCGCCCCTTCGGGCGGCGAGGAGGCGCCATGGGGACCAAGGGACGCGCGATCGTGGGGATGGACGTCGACGAGCTGGTGGAGGCCCTGAACCGCGCCTACGCCAGCGAGTGGCTCGCCTACTACCAGTACTGGCTCGGGGCGAAGCTCATCAAGGGTCCGATGAAGGACGCGGTGGCGGCCGAGTTGACGCTCCACGCCACCGAGGAGCTGGCCCACGCGGTGCTGCTCGCCGACCGGATCATCCAGCTGGGGGGGACCCCGGTCGCCCACCCCCGCGACTGGATGCCGGCGAGCCCGTGCGCCTACGACGCCCCCGTGGATCCGCTCGTGTCCACGCTCCTCGACCAGAACATCGCCGGCGAGCAGTGCGCCATCGGCGTCTACAAGGACCTGATGGACCTCACCAAGGACAAGGACCCGGTCACCTGGAACATGGCGCTCACCATCCTGCAGCAGGAGGTCGAGCACGAGGAAGACCTCCAGAGCCTCCGGGAAGACGTCGAGCTGCTGCTTCGAGGGGCCAGATGACCCACCGGCTCGGCAACTGGCTGCTCGGCTACGGCGCGTTCCTCATCGCCGTCGGCCTGGTCGGCTACCTTTCGAACCCCGAGAAGGCCGCCACGGCCCTGATCTCCGGCGGCACGTTCGGCGTGCTCTCGATGGGCTGGGGCTTTCTCCTGAGGAGCGGTCGCGCCTGGGCGCGCACCGGCGCGCTCGCGACGACGGGGTTCCTCTCGCTGGTCTTTGCCTGGCGCTCCACCGCGAGCTGGCTCGCATTCCTCGGCGGCAAGTCCGAGAAGCTCGTCGCCGCGTCCCTCATCACGGCGATGCTCGTGGCGTCGGTGATGACGCTCCTCGTCCTGTCGAGAGGGAACCGGGCCCCCTGAGCTGCTGCTCCAGGCTTTCGTCACCTCGAAGCGCCCGTGACATTCACAATTCCGAAGCGTCACGTCGATATTTTCTCATGTCCTCCTGCTTCTCCGGGCACTACATCCCGGTGCATGAACCAGAACACCCGCTTCAACCTGTTCTACGTGGCCCTCGCCCTCATGGGCGTCCTCCTCCTGCAGGGGGTCTGGGCGCGCTCCCAGGAGGTCGCCAGCATCCCCTACAGCCAGTTCCAGTCGCTGGTGCGGGCCGGCGACGTCGAGAAGGTGACCATCGGCCCCGACCGCATCGAGGGCGCCCTGAAGAAGCCGCTCGACGGGAAGAACAGGTTCGTCACCACGCGCGTCGACCCCGACATCTCGAAGGATCTCGACGCCGCCGGGGTGACCTACGCGGGGCGGCAGGAGAGCAACTTCCTCCCCATGCTGCTCTCCTGGATCCTGCCGGTGCTCTTCTTCTTCGGCATCTGGATCCTCCTGGCCAGGCGAATGCAGGGCGCCGGCGGCCCCGGCGGCGGCCTCATGGCGATCGGCAAGTCGAAGGCGAAGGTCTACGTCGAGAACGACACGAAGACCTCCTTCGCGGACGTGGCCGGCGTGGACGAGGCCAAGGCCGAGCTCGCCGAGGTGGTGGACTTCCTGAAGGAGCCGAAGAGCTACGGGCGGCTCGGAGCCCGCATGCCGAAGGGCGTCCTGCTGGTCGGGCCGCCGGGCACCGGGAAGACGCTGCTCGCCAAGGCGGTGGCCGGCGAGGCCAGCGTGCCCTTCTTCTCCATCTCCGGATCCGAGTTCGTGGAGATGTTCGTGGGCGTGGGCGCGGCCCGGGTGCGCGACCTCTTCGAGCAGGCGCGCAAGAAGGCGCCCGCCATCATCTTCATCGACGAGCTCGACGCGCTGGGACGCGCCCGCAACGCCATGGGCGTCATGGGCGGCGGCCACGACGAGAAGGAGCAGACCCTGAACCAGCTGCTGGTGGAGCTCGACGGCTTCGACGTCTCCACGGGTCTCGTGCTGCTCGCCGCCACCAACCGGCCCGAGGTGCTCGATCCGGCGCTCCTGCGCGCCGGCCGCTTCGACCGGCAGGTGCTGGTCGACCGGCCCGACCGGAACGGGCGGGTCCAGATCCTGGAGGTGCACGCCAGGAAGGTGACCCTGGATGCGGACGTGAGGCTGGAGCAGGTGGCCGCGCTGACGCCGGGCTTCACCGGCGCGGACCTGGCCAACCTCGTCAACGAGGCGGCGCTCGCGGCGACCCGGCGCGGCCCGGAGGCGCTGGCCGTCTCCATGGCCGACTTCAACGTGGCCATCGAGCGGATCGTGGCCGGGCTGGAGCGGAAGAACCGGCTGCTCAACCCGAAGGAGCGCGAGATCGTCGCGCACCACGAGCTCGGTCACGCCCTCGTGGCCTCGGCGCTGCCGGGCACCGATCCGGTCCACAAGATCTCCATCATCCCGCGCGGCATCGGGGCGCTCGGCTACACCATCCAGCGCCCCACCGAGGACCGCTTCCTGATGACCCGGGAGGAGCTCACCAACAAGATGGCCGTGCTCATGGGCGGGCGGGCCGCCGAGCACCTGGTGTACGGCCACTTCTCGACCGGCGCGTCCGACGACATCTCGCGCGCCACCGAGATCGCCCGCTCCATGGTGGCCCGCTTCGGGATGGGCGGAAAGCTCGGCCCGGTCACGTACGAGACCGACCAGGGCGGCTACCTGGGCCAGGTGGTCGGTCCGCAGCGCCGCTACGCCGAGGAGACGGCGCGGGAGATCGACATGGCCGTGCGCGAGCTGGTCGACGGGGCCTTCCAGCGGGCCCGTCTCCTGCTCCTCCAGAACCGCGACCTGCTCGTCGAGGGCGCCCGCCGCCTCCTCGAGAAGGAGACCCTCTCCGACGGCGAGCTCGCCGAGGTGCTCGGGAAGGTCAGGGGCGAGGTGCCGCGGGCCGCGTGAGACCGAGCCCGCCTGCGCGTCTTCCCCGGCAGAGGAGCCCCCCTACTCCCCCCTCTCGTAGATCTGCTTTCCGTGCTTCACGGTCCGGACGACCCGGATCTTCCGGATGTCGTCCGGCTCCACCTCGAGCGGATTGCGGTCGAGCTCCACCAGGTCGGCGAGCTTCCCCGGGGCGATCGTCCCCTTGCTCGACTCTTCCCGGTACTGGTAGGCGGCACTGGTCGTGAAGCCCTGGAGCGCCGCGTAGGGGTCGATCCGCTGCTCGGGCCCGAGCGTCTTGCCGCCGAAGGTCTTCCGGTTCACCGCGCTCCAGATCGTGAACATCGCGCTCGGGCCGGACGACGGCGTGTCGTTGTGGATGCCGATCCTCACCCCGTGCTCCTGGGCGGAACGCAGCGGGAGGACGTTCCGGGCCCGCTCCTCGCCCAGGAGCCTCGGATAGACGTCCCCGTAGAGCCAGACGTGGTTCGAGAGCGCGATGGCCATCACGTTCTTGTCCTTGTACTGCGCGAGCTGGTCGTCGCGGACGAACATCGAGTGGGAGATCACCGTCCGGCGATCCTCCGTGACCCCTGTCTCCCGGATGGCCTTGGCGATGGCCGCGAGCGTCATGTCGATGCCGGCATCCCCGTTGCTGTAGCCGAAGTACTGGATGCCCTTCTCGTACGCGAGCCGGGCGCACCGATCGATCGTGCCCTGCGGGTTGTAGGCGAAGCCCCGCCAGCCCTTGCCGAACCCGGTCGTGTCGGCGTAGGGCTTCGTGAACCAGGCGAAGCGCAGCTGCGGCGCGCCGTCGGTCGGCACCATCATCCCCGCCACCTTGAAGCCCCTGTCGCCACGGCTGTAGGCGCCGAACTGGGTCTTCGGGTCGGCGTCGAGCATCGCGTCCACCGTGTCGAACTCCGGCAAGGCGATGAGGTCGATGGAGACCACGCCCTGGTCGGACGCCGCGCGCATGTCGCGCATGTCGGCCTGGGACGCCGCGTAGCTCTGGGCGGTCGTGAAGCCGTTCTCCGCGTAGATCCCCTCGGCCTTGCGGTAGGTCTCGAAGGTGAGGTCCTGCGCGTACTTCCCCACCGCCCTCGCCACGGCGTCCAGGTAGGGCCCGCCGACGAGCTCGCCCGTGAGCCTCCCGGTCTTCGGGTCGCGCGGGATGAACCCCGAGACGGGCTTCGTCGCCTTCGTGATGCCGAGCTTCCGGAGCCCGGCCGAGTTCACCATGCCCGTGAGCGTGGAGATGTTCTCGATGAGGACGGGCTGGTCCGGAAAGACCTCGTCGAGGTCGGCCCGGGTGACCGCTCCATCGGACAGCATCGCGTCGGAGTAGCCCGTCCCGATGAGCCAGCCGTTGAAGGGCTTCCCCTCCTTCCGCAGCCTGTCGATCACCTGGGCCCGGGTCCTGGGCGGAGTCGCGGAGAAGTAGGCGAGGTTCACGCCGAGCGTGTCCTGCGCCACGAGCGCGAAGTGTCCCCAGGAGTCGATGAACCCGGGCAGGAGCGTGTGCCCCTTCAGGTCCTTCATCACGGGGCCCGGGCCGGCCGCGGCGAGCGCCTCGGGCATCGCTCCGGCGAAGGTGATCTTGTCGCCGGTCACGACGACCGCCTCGACGTACCTCGGGCTCTCCCCCTCCATCGTGAGGATGTCGCCGTTGAAGTAGACCGTCGCCGGTTCGGCGCGGGCCTGCAACGAGACGGTGGCGGCGAGAACGGCGAGGAACACGCGCAGGGTCTTCATCGGGGGACTCCCTACCCGGGCGGGGATGCCGGAAGGCCGTTATCCTGCCCCCTCCAAGTGCGGATCGACAGGAGTCGAGAATGTCCCGACCCATCCAGGTTGCAGTCCTCGGCGCCGGCTCGTGGGGGACCACGGTCGCGTCGCTCGCCTCCGCGAACACCTCCACCTTGATCTGGGCGCGCCAGGCCGAGACGGCCGACGAGGTGAACCGCGAGCACCGGAACCACAAGTACCTGGGCGACCTCCCGCTCAACCCCGCGCTCCGGGCCACTTCCTCGCTCGAGGAGGCGGTCACGACCTGCGACGTCCTCGTCATCGGAGTCCCCTCGCACGGGGTGCGGGCGACCCTCAGGGCCGCCTCGTCCCATCTCCGGCCCTGGGTTCCCGTCGTCAGCCTGGTGAAGGGCCTGGAGCAGAAGACGCACCTGCGCATGACCCAGGTCATCGCCGAGGAGCTTCCCGGACACCCCGCCGGCCTTCTCGCAGGCCCCAACATCGCCCGCGAGATCCTGCAGGGAATGGCCGCCGCCGCCGTGATCGCGGTGCCCGACCCCCACGTGGCCCGTTCGCTGCAGCCGCTCTTCACCTCGAAGTGGTTCCGCGTCTACCGGAACGACGACGTCACCGGCTGCGAGCTGGGCGGGCCGCTGAAGAACGTGGTCGCCATCGCCGCTGGCATGGCCGAGGGGTTCGGCGTGGGGGTGAACACCCGTGCGACGGTCATCACCCGTGGCCTCGCCGAGCTGACCCGGTTCGGCGTGGCCTTCGGCGGCCGGCCCGAGACCTTCGCCGGCCTCACCGGCCTGGGCGACCTCATGGCCACCTGCATGAGCCCGCTGTCGCGCAACCGGCAGGTGGGCGAGCGGCTCGCGCAGGGGAAGACCACCGCCGAGATCGTGGCCTCGATGAACATGGTGGCCGAGGGGATCAAGGCGAGCTCCGTGGTGACGGAGCTGGCCGCCCAGCGAGGCCTCGAGATGCCCATCGCCGCGCAGGTGGACGCCGTGATCCGGGGCGTGCACTCGGCGGAGCACGCCTTCCGGGGCCTGCGGCGCGTGGCCCCCGGCTCCGAGTCCGACGCGGTGGCCTGACCGCGCGGGCGGCGACCTGCCCGGGCCGGTCGCTCGACGCTACATCGCCACCGGCCTCGCCATGACCACGCCGCCTCCGGGCACGAAGGTGGTGTACTCCTCGGAGCCCTTCACCCCGGGTGGAACATCGGCCGCCTGGACCTTCCGGTAGCCCTGGCGCGTGAAGAAGTCGGCCGCCGTCGTGGTGACGACGTACAGGTTCTTCACCCCGGCCTGCACGGCCTCGAAGAGGAGCCTCCCGTGCAGGCTCGTGCCCATCCCGGCGGTGCGGCTCGTCCAGTGGACGGCCATCGAGCGGAGCTGGCCGTCCTCGCCGAAGGTCTCGAGGCCGGCGCACCCCACCAGCTTCCCGTCCTGGCGGGCCACGATGAAGCGCTGGTTCGGGCCCCCCACGTCGCCCGACGGGAGGAGCGCCGCCACGAGCAGCCGGCGGATGGCGTCCAGGTCGCCGCCCGACGCCGGTCCCACCGAGGTGGTCGGCATCCCGGACTCGGCCGCCGGAAGGGCCTCCCGCGCGAACACGCGGATGAGCCTGCGCCGCAACTCGTTGCGGACGGCCCGGTACCGTTCGATCCGCTTCTCCTCGGTTCCGCCTCCCTGGGCCGGATCCGGCAGCGCCCAGTGCACGCGGAGGATCCCGTCGAGCGCCGGGACCGCCGGGTTCTCCTCGGAGAGGACCACCACCGCTCCCACCCCGCCGAGGTCGACCTCGTCGAGCGTCGACGCGCGCAGGTCGGCGCCGTTCACCGAGAGCTCGGCGAGCACGCGCACGGCGAGCGGGTCGACCTTGCCGCGGGCCGCGCCCGCCGAGGTGATGCGGATCTGGCGCGGCGCGAGGGCGCGCGCGAGCCCCTCGGCGATCTGGGTCCGGGCATCGCTCGTCCCGGACAGGATGAGCGCGTGCCGTGCGCCCGATGCGTGCAGCGCGTCCGCTTCCTTCTCCCAGCTCGGCATGTGGGACCTCCGTCCAGGGCCCGCTCCCGGTTCGGCGGGCCGTGTCGTGGTCCCAGGAATAGCACGCGGCCGGGCGGGTCCGCAGCCCGGGGGAGGGTTTGGCTCCAGCCGCTTCCACGGCCATGCTCGGCGCCTCTCCCGACCCACGCCGTGATGGCCGTCGCGATGCTCCTCGTCCTCGGCCTCTCCGCCCCGACTGCCGCCGCGGAGCCGCCCCGGAGGGGCTCGAGCAGCGATCCGGCGCTGAGCCGCGCGGTGCCGGCCGTCAGGGCACGAGCGCCGACTTCTCGAACTTCTCCACCGCCTCCGCGAGCGACTCGAACCGGGGCAGCACCGGCGCGCCCGCCGCCTCGAGCGCGGCCGCAACCATCTTCCACCCCTCCTCGCGGACGTTCACCACCCAGAGCGCGATGCCCGCCTCCGCGAGCTCGCCCCGCGCCACCCGGAACGCGTCGGCGGCGGTGCTGTCGATCCCGGACGACGCCGTCGCGTCGAGCACCACGACCTTCAGGTCCTTCCGCTCCCGGGCCAGGCCCTTCATCCCCCGCGTGAGCCGTCGCGCGTTGAGGAAGACGATGGGGGCGTAGACCCGGAGGATGAGCATCCCCGGGATCACCTTCGCCTTCCCCTGCTGGTCGACGTCGACGAACGCGCCCGACGGCGTGCGCCCGACCTCCGCCACCACCGGATCGTGGATGTCGTGGGCGAGCTTCGCGACGGAGAGGACGAGCCCCACCACCACGCCGTGCATGATGTCGAAGGCGAGGACGCCCACGAAGGACGCGAGGCACACCACGGCCTCGAAGCGGCGCACGTTCCAGAGGCGGCGCAGGTAGCCCACGTCCGACATCCCGGCGAGCGCCACGACCACGATCGCGGCCAGCGTGGCGAGGGGCAGGCTCATGACGAGCGGGAGCAGGAGCAACGTCGTGAGCACGCCGAGCACGGCGGCGACGAGGCTCGCGACCTGGGTCCGGCCGCCCGCGTCGATGCGCACCGCAGTTGCCGTGAGGGAGCCCGCCACCACGTAGCCCCCGCTCAGGCCCGCGCCGAGGTTGGCGGCGCCGATCGCGAGGAGCTCCTGGTCGGGGTCGACGGGCGGGCCCCCGGGGTCCTTCTCCTGCGCGCGCTTCAGCGTGCCGAGGCTCTTCGTGTACCCGAGGACGACGATGGCGAGCGCGCCCGGCACGAGGTCGACGAGCCGGCCCAGGTCGAGGCCGCGGGGCAGCGAGAACGCCGGCGCATCCACGCCGGTCGCGCCCACTACCGCGATGCCCGCCCGGTCGAGGCCGAGCAGCCGCACCGCCACGATCGAGGCTGCCAGCGCCACGAGCGGCCCGGGGACCCGGGGCGCGAACTTCCGGAGCAGCCAGAGCGCCGCCACGCTCGCGAGGGCGAGCAGGAGCGTCGTCCGGTGGGCCTCCGGGAGCGCCCTCCCCATCACCGCGAGCTTCTCGAGCAACCCTTGCGAGGGCAGCTCGACCCGGAGACCGAACAGCGCCGGGAGCTGCTTCAGGATGGTGATCCAGATGGCCCCCTCCACGAACCCCTTCAGGACGGGGTCGGGGACGACGTCGGCGATCCAGCCGAACCGGAGCAGGTAGAAGGCCAGGTAGATCGCACCGACGAGCAGCGTGAGCGGGAGCACGAGGGAGAGGCGGTCCCCTCCCCCCGCGACGGCGGTGAGCGTGGCCGAAGCGAGCACCACCACCGCGGCGTCGGGTCCGGCCACGAAGGCGCGCGAGCCGCCGAACACGGCGTAGGCGACGAGCGCCAGGGGGAGCGTGTAGAGGCCGACCACCGGGTCGACCCCGAGGATGCCCGCGAAGGCGAGCCCCAGCGGGACGAGCACCGCCCATGCGGCGGCGCCCGCCACGAGGTCGCGCCCGAGCCATTCGCGCCGGTACGCCGGGAGCCATTCGACGATGGGCGCGATGGTGCGCATGGTGGACCCTCCCGGCCGTCAGCCGCCCTTGATCACCGCCACCACTTCCCCCGCCACCACCGGCTTCGCCGGCCGCCCGGCCACGAGCCCGACGTCGATCATCTCGGTCTCGCCAGGCGCGGGCTGGACGAGGAACTTCTCGCCGAACCGCGCGAGCCTCCCCAGGAAGACCCGCCCCGCCAGCCGGAGCGCGTAGACCCTGCCCGGAACCGGCGCGTCGTCGTCGAGGTCGCGCGACAAGACGACGAGGTCGCCCGCGGCCACGCGGTCCTGCACCCGCCGTGACACGGCCTCGTCGGCGCGGAAGACGAACGGCCGGCCGAGGCGGGCCTCGGGCAGGAAGCGCGGGTCGAGGATCATCGTGTCGACCCGGAGCTCGGGCGGGACCTCGTCGCGCTCCCCGGGGTCCTTCCCGGGCTCGAGCACCGGCGCCGTGACGAGCTCGCGCCCCTCCCGGCGGGCGCGCGCGACGTGGGCGCTCGCCACCCGCTCCACGGAGCCGGGCGGCGACACGCTCGAGTCGAAGAGCGGCGCCGACACGGACGGGAGCGATTCACTCCGCGTCGCGTGGACCGACACCGTCCTCGCGCGCGGGGGCGGCGTGATGTCCTCCCCGCTCCCCACGTTCCGGTGGAAGAGCACGTCGTCCTCGAAGCGGTCGTTCCGGTAGAGCTGGGTCCAGGCGTCGTCGTCCCCCGTGCTCGGGCTCTTGCTGCGGGAGCGCGCCTTGTGGTCCCGGCTCCAGGCGACGTAGAGGGCCTCGTCGTCGTCGAGCGCGTGGGCGATGCGCACCGCCACCGGGATGTCCGGCACCCTGATGCCCTTCTCGATCTGCGAGACGTAGGCCGGGGAGACCCCGACCTTCCTGGCGAGATCGGCGCCGGAGATCTCCTTCGACTCGCGCCGTATCCGGACCCGCTTCGGCATGAGGCCGGCGAGCGCCGTTCTCTTCGGGTTCATCTCGCTCCCTTGACAATCATGAACTCTAGAGTTAACATAGGCCAGACTCGACCGGACTTCAAGCTTTGCCTGCGTTTCCCTGCGGGAAGAGGGAGTCGTGCGCGCAGGGTCGTAACAGGACGGCTAACGACGCGGATTCCCGGCCCCATTTCCGCCTCGTGTCCGTCCTACCCATACAAGGAGAGAACATGAAGACCACCGCCCGCCTCCCCTTCGAGAAGGTCCGCTTCGACCTGCCGTTCCGCACCCACCTCGCCGTCACCCTCGAGGCGCCCCCCGTCGAGTGGCAGCGGACGCGCCCTCCCGTCTGCGTCATCCCGGTCATCGACGTCTCCGGCTCCATGGCGGGCGACAAGCTCGAGAAGGTGAAGCGTTCGGTGGAGAAGCTCGTCGACCAGCTCGCGCCCGGCGACTTCTGCGGCGTCGTGACCTTCACGACCGACGTCACCACCGTCTCCGCCCCGGTGCAGATGGTTCCCGACCGCAAGGCCGCGCTCCGGGCGGCCGTCGGGAAGCTCGAGGCCTCGGCCAGCACCAACCTCTCGGGCGGCATGCTGGAGGGTCTCCGCCTCGCCAACTCGTCCCCGCTCCCGGACGGCATGCTCGTCCGCGTCATCCTCTTCACCGACGGCTGCGCCAACGCCGGCATCGCCACCACGTCCGAGGCGCTCCTGCCGCTGCTCGGGGAGCACCTGGGCCGCGCCACCCTCTCCGCCTTCGGCTACGGCCGCGACGCCGACCAGGAGCTGCTCCGCGACCTCTCCACCCGCGGCAAGGGGAACTACGCCTTCGTCGCCGGTCCCGACGACGCCCTGACCGCCTTCGCCCGCGAGCTGGGCGGCCTCCTCTCCACCTACGCGCAGGACATCGTCCTCCGGGTGCGGCCGCTCGGCGGGTCGCGCATCACCGCCGTCCTCTCCGACGTCGACGCCGACCCGGTCGGCCACGGCGTGGAGATCCGCATCCCCGACATCCTCGCCGAGGAGACCCGGAACGTCGTGGTCTCGGTGGAGCTGCCCGCCGCTCCCTTCCTGGGCGCCGCGCCGGAGCGCGCCTTCGAGGTGGAGGTGGCCTGGAAGGCCCTCGCTGGCGGGAAGCGCGTCGTGGAGGAGAAGCGGGTCTTCGCGGCCATGGTGGAGCGCGTCGCCCCGGGCCTCGAGCAGGTCCGGCCCGACCGCGACGTCGACGTGATCGTGGCCCAGGCCGAGCTCGTCCGCGCGCAGATCGAGGCCGAGGAGCTGGCCCGCCACGGCCGCCACCAGGAGGCCCACGAGCGCGTCCTCGTCCTCTACCAGTCGGTGCTCCAGCGCGGCCACGCGGCCGAGGCCCGGGCGGCGCAGCAGGTGTCGGAGACCCTGAAGGACGAGGCGGCCTTCCGGGAGTCGACCGCCTTCCGCTCCTCCATGCGGAAGGGCATGGCGCGCTCCTCGAGCGTGATGATGGACGCGGAGGCGGAGGCGACGCTCTCCACCATGGGGTTCTCGCGGAAGAACAAGGCCCAGAACGAGATGGACGAGATCTTCAAGGAGCCGAAGGGGCCGGCGAAGGCGCGCGCACCGGGCGCGGCGCCCGGTGGACCGAAGCGGACCCGTGCCCGGAGGTGGTGATGAACACGATCGACCGGAAGAAGAAGATGGCGGCGCTCGCGAAGGAGATGCGCCGCGCCTACGGCGTCGCCCAGGGGTGAACGTGAACGAGATCCGCGTCGACTTCCTCGCCCCCGAGACCCACGGCCTCCCCGGCCGGCTGGGCCTCACCATCGCCCCGGGCAAGTGGCGCGAGGGGCTCGACGCGGCCTCCGACGACCTCGTCCGGGACGACCTCGCACGCCTCCGCGACCAGTACGGCGCGCGGGTGCTCGTGACGCTCCTCGAGGAGTTCGAGATGAAGCGGCTCGGCATCCCGGAGCTGCTCCCGGTCGCCCGGCGCATGCGCTTCCAGGTGCTCTGGTTCCCCATCCCCGACGTGACCGCGCCGTCCGACCTCGACGCGACGGCGAGGCTCGTCGGCCAGATCGTCGACGCCCTCGCCGCCGGCGAGACGGTCGTCGTCCACTGCCGCGGCGGCCTCGGCCGGAGCGGCACCATCGCGGCCTGCTGCCTCGTCGCTCGGGGGCGCGCGCCCGCAGAGGCCATCGCGATGGTCCGCGCGGCCCGCCCGGGGGCGATCGAGGTGCGGGCCCAGGAGGACTTCGTGGGCCGGTTCGCGCGCCGTCCCGCCTCTACGGATACGCCCGCTTCCCGCCCACCCAGGTCTCGACGACCTTGATCCGGGGGATCTTCGCGGGCTCGGTGGTGCGCGGGTTCTCCTCGAGGATGACGAGGTCGGCCCACTTGCCGGGCTCGATGCTGCCCACCTTGTCGTCCATGAACATGGCGTAGGCGGCGTCGAGGGTCACGGCCTTGATGGCCCGGTCGATGGCGACCCGCTGGTCCGGCCCGAGCACCTTCTGCGGCGGCTTCTGCCACATGCGGGAGGCGCCGGTGGAGATGTACTGCAGGGGGCCGTAGGGCGAGACCGGCGAGTCGCTGTGGAAGGAGAACCGGACGTTCCGCTTCGCGAGCGAGCCCGTCGGGTCGATGCGCTTCGCCCGCTCGGGGCCGAGGATGTGGTCGTGGAAGACCTCGCCCCAGTAGTCGACGTGGCCGATGGTCATGCTCGGGGCGACGCCCAGCTTCGCCGCCAGCGCCACCTCCTTCTCGGTGGTGACCGTGAAGTGCTCGATGCGCAGCCGGCGGTTGGCCGGGTCCTTCGTGCCGGCGAGCAGCTTCCCGTAGATGCCGAGCGCCTGGCCGACCGTGCGATCCCCGTTCGCGTGGATGGAGATCTGCCATCCCTTGTCGAAGTAGGGCTTCGCGGCGCCGAGGAGCTTCGCCTCCTCCCAGTCGAGCGCGCCGCAGTTCGTCGTTCCCTTCGGGTAGAGGTAGGGCTTCGAGACCGCCGCCGTCAGCCCCTGCGTCGACCCGTCCCCGATGTACTTCACGCCGATCATCCGGAACCGGTCGTCGCCCTGGTTGGGCTGGATGGCGTCGAAGCCTTCGGGAAGCGCCACGCCCCACAGGTAGCCCCGGACGCGGATCGGGAAGTCCGGGCGGTGGCTCAGCTCGCCGACCATCGCGAACTCCTTCTCGACGGGCATCACCGCGCCGAGGGCGATCTCGGCCGAGGTGGTGATGCCGGTCGCCGCCATCTTCCTCGCCGTCTTCATGTAGGCGTCGACGACGACCTCGGGCGACTCCGGCGACATCTTCTTCTCGAAGGCGTAATAGGACGGCGGCTCGACGAGGACTCCGGTCAGCCTGCCCTTCGCGTCCTTCACGTACACGCCGCCGTTGCCCGGATCGGGCGTGGCGTCGGTGACACCGGCGAGCTCGATCGCCTTGTGGTTCACGTAGGCGATGTGTCCCGACTGGTTGACCACGAAGATGGGGTTCGTCGTGGAGACCTGGTCGAGGAGATCCGCGGAGAGCTCGGCCATGAGCGGCGTGGTGCGCGACGGGTCGACGCCGAAGCCGACGATCCAGGCTCCCTCCGGGAGCTTCGCCTTCGCGGCCCGGAGCTTGCCGAGGATGGTGTCGATGGTGTCGTAGGGCAGCTTGAAGTTCGACAGGTCGAGCGCCACGTTCTCGGTGAGCGCCGTCAGCGAGATGTGGACGTGCGGCTCCACGAAGCCGGGCATGAGGGTGCGGCCCTGCAGGTCGATGAGCTTCGTGTCCTTGCCGGCGTGCTTCGCGAGGATGGCCACCTGGTCACCGACGGCCAGGACGTTGCCGTCCTTCACCGCCACCGCGGTCGCCTGGGGCTGCTTCGCGTTCACGGTCACGACGGTGCCGCCGTGGAAGATGGTGTCGGCCGGTACGACCGGGGGGTCGGCGGCCCAGGTGCTCGAGGCGGTGAGCGACGCGAGGGCCACGGCGAGGAGCGTACGGGTGTGGTTCACGGGAGTCCCTGACGAGCGGTTGTGGAGTGAAGGCGCCCCGGGGAGAAGCGGACCGGTGGAGGTGATGTAGGTCGACGGGGCGGCGAACGAATCCCCCCCGAAGGGTCCCTCCCCAAGAATCTTGCAGTCGCACTGACCGTGGCCTCTTCCCAGGTCGCCGGCGCGTTCCCCTGGTTGTGACGGCCGCCGATGCCTCCCGGCCCACTCTCCGCCGGCGATGCAGGCCCGGCAGGGTGCGCGGGGATCCGGCCGGTTATGGATCCCGGGTCACCCCCGTCGAGGAGTCGCACCATGCTCACCGGTCTCGGCAAACCCTCCGCCCCCTCCGACGCCGTCGACCTCCTGCTCGAGTGCCACGTCCGCATCCGGCATTTCGTGGCCATGGCCCAGCGCCTCGGCGAGGCGTCCGGCACGCCGGCGCCCGAGCTCGCCGACACCGCGCAGCGCGTCGTCCGCTATTTCGGGCAGGCGCTCCCCCTCCACGTCCGGGACGAGGAGGACTCGCTCGCCCCCCGACTGCGCGGGCGGGACCCGCTCCTCGACGCGGCCATCGCAGCCATGGAGCGGGAGCATGGCGAGCACCAGCCCGCGCTGGCGATGCTCCTCGCCGTCACCTCGGCAGTTGCCGTCGATCCGGCGCGCCACCCGACGCTGGCCATGGAGGTGAAGCGGGCCGCCGACGACCTCGCCCGGCAGTTCGAGGTCCACCTCGCGCAGGAGGAGGCCGTCGTGCTCCCCGCGGTCCGCCGGCTCCTCGACGCGGAGGCGGACGCCGCGATCGTGCAGGAGATGCGACGGCGGAGAGTCGGGGTGACCGGCTCAGATCCCCCTCGGTAGCGACTCCCCGTTCACCTCCGCCCAGGCCTGCACGACCTCCCGGACCGGAAGCCCGGGCAGGCCGAGCAGCGCGGGCAGCCGCGCCCACGCCTCGGGGTCCTCCACCCGCGAGGACACCTTTCCCGCGCCCGTGTACCGGTGCTGGTCCATGTTCCGGAAGACGAGCACCTCCTCCTCGCGGCTGCGGATGAGGACGAGCGCGTTCGTGACCCAGGTCTCGCGGGGCCGGTGGTGCCGCTGGTAGGCGACCTCCCGTTCCTCCGCAGACTGGGGCTCGAGAAGGTACCGGCAGTAGGGTTTCGAGCTTCCCTCCACCACTCGCTCCTGGATCCAGACGCCGGGATCGGCCGGGTCGACGTGGAAGCGGTAGCCGAGCCCCAGCCTCTCGATCTCGAACGGGCGGTCGAGCGGGACCGGCTCGAAGAACGGGGCGCCGTTCCCGACGTCGACGAGCCAGCGCCCCCCGTCGAGCGCGGCGACGAGCGCCTGGTGCGAGCCCGGGAACGAGATCTCCCCGGCGATGGGGGTGACGTCGTACCCGAGCGCGGAGAGGAGCCGCCCGAACATCTCCGTGTGCTCGAAGCAGACCCCGCCGGAGCGGCGCGCCTCCCACGACGCGAGGAGCGCCTCGGGGTCAATGGGGCGCACCGGCCCCACGCCCGCGTCGCGCCGTCGCAGCAGCGAGTTCGAGTTCTCGAACGGCACGCCCTCGACCTGGGCGCGGACGAGCCGGCGAAGGCCGTCCTGCCCGGGAGGTGCCTCCATCACCCCGAGGAGGGAGAGGTAACGTCGAACCCACGTGAGCGAGGTCACCGCCGGAAGATAGCGTCGATCAACCGGGACTTACGCCCCAAAGTTCTCCCGTCGCTCCTGATGGCGGGCGCGACCCCCGTTACAGGGATCGAATGACCACGAACGCACAGTCAGGCACCCGGATCGACGAGATCGCCGACTCGGTCTACCGCATCAGCACACCGGTGCCGCCCTCCGCGGTCCCGGGCGGCTTCACCTTCAACCAGTTCCTCGTCCTGGACGAGGAGCCGCTGCTCTTCCACACCGGCCCGAGGCAGCTCTTCCCGCTGGTTCGCGAGGCCATGGCCGCGGTGACGCCGCCCGAGGACCTCCGCTGGATCGCCTATTCCCACTGGGAGCCGGACGAGTCGGGCGCCATGAACGAGTGGCTGGGGATCGCCCCGAGGGCCACGGTCGTGCAGGGCACCGTCGGCGTCATGGTCTGCGCCGCCGATCAGGCCATCCGGCCCCCGCGCGCGCTGGCCGACGGCGAGGCGCTGTCGCTCGGCAGCAGGCAGGTCACCTGGATCGACACGCCCCACCTCCCGCACGGCTGGGACTGCGGGTTCCTCTTCGAGTCCACGACGCGGACGCTCCTCGCGGGGGACCTCTTCACCCAGGGAGGAAGCGACGTGCCGCCGCTGGTGGAGACGGACATCCTGGGCCCGAGCGAGGCGTTCCGGAAGCCGATGGACTACTTCTCCCACACGCAGGGAACCGTCGCGCTCATGGAGAAGCTGGCGCGCCGCGAGCCGGCGACGCTCGCCTGCATGCACGGCTCCTCCTGGCGTGGCGACGGGGCGAGACTCCTCCGGGAGCTCGGCCAGGCGCTCAGCGCGTGACCGGCGACGTCAGGGCGGCACAGCCGCAGCCGCCGCCACCTCCGGCGCCGCGGCCGCCACCTGGCGATCCACCCGCTCCGGGAC
>JBAVCR010000333.1:0-3824 GCA_049586815.1 Anaeromyxobacteraceae bacterium | reverse complement strand
GCGCAGGCGCGCCCCGCGCTCGAGGCCATGCGCCGGCTCGTGGACGAGGAGCCGGGCGACGTGGTGGCCTGGCGCGAGGCCATCGTCGGGCCCACCGTCGAGCGGGGGCGCTACCCGCTCGCCTGGGGATGACCTCGGGGGCGCTGCGGGCTACGCCGGCTCGGGCGTCTTCGCGGCCGGGGCCCCGCCCTCGGCCTCGGCCTTCTTCTTCTTGCCGAGCGTGAGGGTGATCTCCCGCTCCGGGACGTTCACCGACACGTTCACGTACGAGAACATGGCGAGCAGGGTGGCCAGCATGAGCAGGCCGGCGGAGATCTGGTAGGCGAGCTGGTAGGAGCCGGTGGCGTCGGCGATCTTGCCGGCCAGGATGGGGCCGAAGACGCCGCCCACCCCCCAGGCCGTGAAGAGGATGCCGTAGTTGAGCCCCAGGTTCTTCGTGCCCCAGCGGTCGGCCGCCGTGGCCGGGAAGAGCGACAGGCAGGCGCCGTAGCTGAAGCCCACCACCGCCGAGCCCACCACGAAGCCGCTGAAGGTGGTGAAGCCCGAGAAGAAGATCATGTTCGAGGCCTGCAGCAGGAACACCGAGACGAGGGTCACGGTGCGCCCGATGCGGTCCGAGACGACGCCGGCCACGATGCGGCCGGCCGCGTTGAACACGGCGAGGAGCGCCACGAAGACGAAGCCGGTCTGGATGGCGCCCGCCGACTGCGCGGCCACGATCTTGGCGAGGTGGCCGATGATCATGAGGCCCGCGGTGGCGCCGAAGGCGTACTGGAACCAGAGCAGCCAGAAGTCGGCGGTGCGGATCATCTGCTGCCAGGCCACGTCCGCGCCGGCCGCCTTGGCCGCGGCCGAACCCGGGGCTGCCACGTTGAGCGCCTTCTCCGGGTTCACGATGAGCTGCGAGAGGAGCAGCGTGACCACCAGGAAGGCGATGCCGAGCACGCGGAACGAGAAGGCGACGCCGTAGGTGGCGAGCAGCCACTTGGAGAGCGGCGCGATGTACACCGGGGCGAGGCCGAATCCGGCCACGACGAGCCCGGTGATGAGCCCCTTCTTCTGCGGCGGGAACCACTTCACCGCGGCGGGCGTGGCCGCGGCGTAACCGAGGCCGAAGCCGGTGCCGGCGAGGAGGCCGAAGCCCACGATGGCCGGCCAGCTGGCGGAGGGGGTGGAGAAGCTCGCCACCACGAGGCCGATCCCGGTGAGGACGGCGCCGACGCTGGCGATGATGCGGGGCCCGAGCTTGTCCTGCAGGCGCCCCGCCGGGACCATCATGAAGGCGAAGCAGGCGATGGCGATGGTGTACGGGAGCGTGGCCTGGGTGCGGGTCCACCCGAAGCCGCCCCGGGCGATCGGCTCGGTCAGCTGCTTCGAGAAGATCGACCACGCGTAGAGGATGCCGAGCGCCAGGTTCAGCCCGACGCCCGCCAGCGTGACGATCCAGCCCTTCCTCGACGACGAAGCCATCGAAACCTCCGGCGACCCGTTCCGGGCGCGCGGCGACCATAGCCGACCGAACGGCCCTCGCCCTGATGGGGCGCAATTCGTCCAGGTCTCGTCGAGGGGATGGCCCTTCGGTACGTACCCAAACGAGACCGCGCAAAGGGGTGGGGACGGTTATGGAGCCCTCCTGTCGATGAACGTCGACCAAGGAGGCACCATGGACCGCTCCAAGCTCTCGCTGCTCGCTCTCGCCCGCACCGCGGTGCTCGTGATGGCGGCCTTCACCCTGGTCGTGGCGGTGCGCGTGCTGGGGGAGACGAACCGCCCGGTGCCCTCGGGCCGGGTCCTCCTCGTGCAGTCGGCCGACCTCGGCCCGGGGGTCCTTCCCCCGGGCCACCCGCCCGTCGAGGGCTGCGTGCCGCTGCCGCCGGGCCACCCGCGCATCGAGGCCCGCCGGCTGCCCGCGGGCCATCCGCCCATTCCCGCGGACGAGGACGACGACGACGCGCTCCCGCCGGGCCACCCGCCCGTCGACGGCCCGGTCCGCATGCTCGTGACCTTCCCGCAGGACGGGACGTCGACGATCTAGGTCCATTCCACGTCGAGTGAATGACACCCGTCCGACCCTCCCCGGGCGCGGGTCTTCGGGCTAGATTGCCCTCGTGGGTCGCCCACACCACATCCTGCTCGTCCCGGGGTTCTTCGGATTCGCCAACCTGGGCGACTTCACCTACTTCGGCCACGTCCGGAACTTCCTCGCCGAGAAGGGGCCGGCGCTGGGCATCGACGGCGAGGTGCGGGTGGCGCGCACCGAGCCCACCGCCTCGCTCACCCGCCGCGCCGCGCTGCTCTGCGAGGCCCTCCAGGAGCTCCTCGACGAGTCGCCCGGCCACGTGAGCCTGGTGGGCCATTCGAGCGGCGGGCTCGACGCGCGCCTCGTCGTCACCCCGGGCGCGGTGCTCCCCACCCCGGCCGACGTGGAGCGCTGCGCCCGCGCCGTGCGGTCGGTGGTGACCGTCTCCACGCCGCATCGCGGGACCCCGCTGGCCCAGTTCTTCGGGGGGATGCTCGGGCAGCAGTTCCTCCGGCTGCTCTCCCTCGTCTCCATCTACACCCTGCGCACCGGCCGCCTGCCCATCACGGTGGGGCTGAAGCTGGCCCGCCTGCTCAGGAACCCGCGCTCGCGCCCGGCGGGGGCGGTCGACCAGATCTTCCTCGAGCTGCTCGGCGACTTCGAGGGGGAGCGCCGCCAGGCCGTGGAGCAGTTCCTGGAGGGCGTGCGCAGCGACCAGGGGCTCGTGGCCCAGATCTCGCCGGCGGGCATGGAGGTCTTCAACGCCTCCACCCACGACCGGCCCGGCCTGCGCTACGGCTCGGTGGTGACGCGCGCCCGGTCCCCCGGCCTGCGCTCCCTCTGGGGCGCCGGGCTCGATCCATCCCATCAGGTCACCCACGCGCTCTTCGTGGCCCTCTACCGGCTCTCCTCGAGCACCCCGCAGGGCTCCCTTCCCCCCATCAACCGGGAGCACGCGGCCGTGCTGCGGCGCGCCTACGGGAGGATCCCGGACGCCGCCGCCAACGACGGGATCGTGCCCACCCTCTCGCAGATCCACGGGGAGCTGCTCGCGGCGGCCTGGGCCGACCACCACGACATCCTCGGCCACTACAACCAGCCCACGCACGTCCCTCCCCATTTCGACTGGATGTCCTCCGGCACCGGCTTCGATCGGGAGGGGTTCGAGCGCGCCTGGAAGCGGGTGGCGATCTTCGCCGGGACGATCTAGCTTCCAGGGAGGAGCACCATGCGCCCGCGCGTCGACGCCCGGGTGGTGTCGGCCCTCCTCGCGGTGGCCGACGCGGTTGCCGGAGAGGTCCTGGCGACCACGCCCTCCCTGCGCTCCCGGAAGGACGGCGAGCGGCACGCCTGCGAGGCCGAGTTCACCTCCCACGCCCGCGCGCTGGCGGCCGCCGTGGACCTGCGATCCCCGGGAGTCTTCCGCGCCCACGTGCGCTGGGCGAGCCGCCTGCACGTCGCGAGCGGGCTCCCTCCCGGGAGCGTCGGCGCCTGCCTCCGCGTGCTGGCCGGCCGCGTGGAAGGGGTCGACCTCCCTGCCGACGCGCGCGCCTGGCTCCTGCGTTCGCTCCAGGCCGGCCTCTCCGCCGCCGAGGAGCCGGTCGACTCGGGTCCGGTCGACGTCTGGGACGCGGCGACCGCCGCGCTGCGCGGGGACCGGGACACCTGCCTCGCCGCGGTGGACGACTGGCAGCGGGCCCGCGGCACCCGCATCGCGCTCCTCGGCGCCGACACGCCGGCCGTGCAGCTGGCGGTGGCCTGCGTGGAGCGGAAGCCGGCCCTGGTGGGCATCGGGGTCTTCACC
>JBAVCR010000332.1:0-9517 GCA_049586815.1 Anaeromyxobacteraceae bacterium | reverse complement strand
GCCGCGGCAGGCGCCGGCGCGGCAGGCGCAGCGGGTGCCTGCGCGCCCGCAGGGGGCGCCGCGAGGAGGAGCACGATCACGAGGGCGAGGTGGGACTGCCCAGCACGGAAAACGAGCATTGGCTCGTTATTGCTCCGCGGGACCCTCCCGGGCAAGCCCATCGGGCCCGAATCAGGCCGGCGCGGCGCGTGGCACGGCCCGAAGGGGGCTAGACCCTCCCCGGCCGCGCTGCGTCATTCCCACTCGATCGTGGCCGGCGGCTTCGACGAGATGTCGTAGACCACGCGGTTGATGCCCCGGACCTCGTTGATGATCCGGGACGACATGCGCCCGAGCAGGTCGTAGGGGAGGCGCGACCAGTCCCCGGTCATGCCGTCGGTGGAATCGACCGCCCGGATGGCGCAGGTCGACTCGTAGGTCCGCTCGTCCCCCATCACGCCCACGCTCCGCACGGGGAGCAGCACCGCGAACGACTGCCAGAGCTTCTCGTAGAGACCCGCCTGGCGGATCTCCTCCTGCACGATGGCGTCCGCCCGCCGCAGAACGTCGAGCCGCTCCTCGGTGACCTCGCCGAGGACGCGGATGGCGAGGCCGGGGCCCGGGAAGGGCTGTCGCTGCACCGACTCGCGCGGGAGGCCGAGCTCGACCCCGAGCCGGCGCACCTCGTCCTTGAAGAGCTCGCGGAGCGGCTCGACGAGGGCGAGCTTCATCACCTCCGGGAGTCCGCCCACGTTGTGGTGGCTCTTGATGGTGGCGGAGGGACCCTTGAAGGAGACGCTCTCGATGACGTCCGGGTAGAGGGTGCCCTGCACGAGGAACTGGGCCCGTTCACCCTCGCGGGAGAGGCGCTCCACCTCCTCCTCGAAGACGGCGATGAACTCCCGCCCGATGATCTTGCGCTTCTGCTCCGGGTCGGTGACACCGGCGAGCCGGGCCAGGAAGCGGAAGCGGGCGTCGACGGTGACGAGGGGGAGGTGGAACATCTGCCCGAAGACCTTCTCGACCTGCTCGCGCTCGCCGGAGCGGAGCACGCCGTTGTCGACGAAGATGCAGCGGAGCCGGTCGCCGATGGCGCGGTGGACGAGGAGCGCCGCCACCGCCGAGTCCACGCCGCCGGAGAGGGCGCAGATGGCGTGCCCGTCGCCCACCTGGGCCCGGATCTGCTCGATGGCCACGTCGACGTAGGCGCGCATCGACCAGGTGCCGGAGAGGCCGCAGGCGCCCTTCGCGAAGTTCGCGAGCAGCTCCGCGCCGCGCGGCGTGTGGACCACCTCGGGGTGGAACTGCACGCCGAAGATGCGGCGGGCCCGGTCCTGCACGGCCGCGAAGGGCGCGTTCCCGGTGGAGGCCACCGGCTCGAAGCCGGGCGGGAGCGCCTCGACCCGGTCGCCGTGGCTCATCCAGACGTCGAGCCGGGGCGGGAGGCCCCGGAACAGCTCCGCCTCGGGGCGGACGTCGATGGTGGCCGGCCCGTACTCGCGGTGGGCTGCCTTGTCGACCTTGCCGCCCAGCTCGTGGGCGATGAGCTGGAGGCCGTAGCAGATCCCCAGCACGGGGACCCCGAGCTTCCAGACCGCGGCGTCGACTCGCGGGCTGCCGTCGGCGAGGACGCTGGCCGGGCCGCCGGAGAGCACCACGCCGCGCGGCCCCCAGGCCCGCATGGCCTCGCCGGACATGGTGCAGGGGTGGATCTCGCAGTAGACGCCCAGCTCCCGCAGCCGCCGGGCGATGAGCTGCGTGTACTGCGACCCGAAATCGAGGATGAGGATCTTCTCGCCGTGGATGTCCATCGGAGGCCTAGCCCACCCGGTAGTTCGGGGCCTCCTGGACGATGATCACGTCGTGGACGTGACTCTCCTTGAGGCCGGCGGAGGAGATGCGGACGAAGCGCGACTTCCGCCGCAGCTCGGCGATGTCCTTCGCGCCCAGGTAGCCCATGCCGCTCTTCAGGCCGCCCACCAGCTGGAAGACGTTCATCGCCACGGTCCCCTTGTAGGGGACGCGCCCCTCGATGCCCTCGGGGACGAGCTTGTCGGCGTCGGCCACGTCGGCCTGGAAGTACCGGTCGCGGGATCCGTCCTTCATGGCGCTGATGGAGCCCATGCCCCGGTACGACTTGTAGCTGCGCCCCTGGTAGAGGATGACCTCGCCGGGCGCCTCCTCGGTGCCGGCGAGCAGCGAGCCCACCATCACCGTTCCCGCCCCGGCGGCGAGCGCCTTGACCACGTCGCCCGAGTACTTCACGCCGCCGTCGGAGATGATGGGGATGCCGTGCGCGTCGGCGGCCCGGGCGCAGTCGTCGACCGCGGTGATCTGCGGGACGCCCACGCCGGCCACCACGCGGGTGGTGCAGATCGATCCCGGCCCCACGCCCACCTTCACGGCGTCGACGCCGGCGCGGCAGAGGGCGTCGGTGGCCTCGGCGGTGGCCACGTTGCCGGCCACGAGCTCCACGTTCTTGAAGTTCTTCTTCGTGTCGCGGACGGCGTCGATCACGCCCTGGGAGTGGCCGTGGGCGGTGTCGATGACGATCACGTCCGCACCTGCCTTGAGCAGCGCCGTGATGCGGGCCTCCCGGTCCGCCCCCACGCCCACGGCGGCGCCGCAGAGCAGGCGACCGAGCCGGTCCTTGGCGGCGTTGGGGTGCTTCTGGATCTTCTCGATGTCCTTGATGGTGATGAGGCCGCGCAGCTCGAAGGCCTCGTTCACCACCGGGAGCTTCTCGATGCGGTGGCGGTGGAGCAGCTCCTTCGCCTCCTCGATGTTGACCCCCTCGCGCGCGGTGACGAGGTCGGTGGTCATCACCTGCTCGACGGTCTGGTCGAGGTTGCGCTCGAAGCGCAGGTCCCGGTTGGTGAGGATGCCGACCAGCTTGCCCCGGCGGGTGACCGGGATCCCGCTGATGCCGTTCTCGCGCATGAGCGCGACCGCGGCGGAGAGGCGGACCTCGGGCTCCACGGTGATGGGCTCGCTCACCACCGCCGACTCGTACTTCTTCACCCGGTTGACCTCGGCGGCCTGCCGCTCCACCGACATGTTCTTGTGGATGAAGCCGATCCCGCCCTC
This sequence comes from Anaeromyxobacteraceae bacterium, assembly GCA_049586815.1. Classification (GTDB taxonomy): domain Bacteria; phylum Myxococcota; class Myxococcia; order Myxococcales; family Anaeromyxobacteraceae; genus CAIOAK01. Next base: position 6,451 of record JBAVCR010000332.1, on the reverse strand, counting down.
GGCGGCCATGGCGATGGCCATGCGCGCCTCGGTCACGGTGTCCATGGCGGCGGACACGATGGGGACGTGGAGGACGATGTTGCGGGTGAGCCGGCTCGACGTCTCGACCTGTTTGGGGAGGACGCTGCTCTCGGCGGGAACGAGCAGGACGTCGTCGAACGTGAGGGCTTCGCGGAGGTCGTCGCGGTTGAGCATGCCGCGATATAGTGGATGGGCTGCCCCGAGGTCAAGGCTCCCGTTTTTCCAGGCCTTTCCATTTTCCCCACATGCGCCTCCCCGCGAACGGGGTACACCGGAAGTGGTGGTCGGAGCTTGCCTCCGCGCCCCGCCGCCCCGAAGATTCACCGGTGGACAACGAAGAGCAGCCGCGGCCGCCCCCTCCGGTGGCCCGTCCGGGGGATCCGACCATCGAGATCGGCCTGCCCGATCGCCCGGTGGTGCCGGGACGGAAGTCCCGCCTCGCCATCGGCATCGACCTGGGGACCTCGAACTCCTGCGCCGCGGTGGTCCGGAACGGCCGACCGCAGGTGATCCCGTCGCGCGAGGGCTACAACACCGTTCCCTCGATGGTGGCGCTCAACCAGCGCAACCGGGTCGTCGTCGGCCAGAACGCGAAGGGGCAGCTGCTCTTCAACCCGACCCGCACCGTGCACGGCGCGAAGCGTCTCGTCGGGCGGGCCTTCGACTCGGCCGTGGTGCAGTCCATGCTGCGCCACTTTCCCTACGAGGTCCTGCCAACCGAGGACGGCCTCTGCGCGGTGCGCCTCGGCCCCCTCACCCTCGGCATGGAGCAGGTCCAGGCGCTCGTGCTCCGCGAGGTGAAGGGCGTCGCCGAGAACTGGCTGGGCGAGGAGGTCAACCGCGCGGTGATCACCGTGCCCGCCTACTACAGCGAGCGGCAGCGCGAGGCGGTGCGCCGTGCCGGCGCGCTGGCCGGCCTCCACGTCGAGCGGATCCTGAACGAGCCCACCGCGGCGGCGCTGGCCTTCGCCTGGGGGAGGAACGTCCGCGAGCGGGTGCTGGTCTACGACCTCGGCGGCGGGACCTTCGACGCCTCGGTGCTCGAGCTGGCCGATCGCGTCTACCAGGTGATCTCCACCGGGGGCGACACCTTCCTGGGCGGCGTCGACTTCGACGCCCGCATCGCCGCGCACCTGGCGTCCGAGTTCGAGCGGGTCCACGGTCCGTTCACCGGCGACGCGGTGGCGCTCTCGCGCCTCACCGACGCCGCCGAGCGCGCCAAGTGCGCCCTCTCCGAGCAGGAGACGTTCGCGGTCCACCTGCCCTACCTGGCGAGCCCGCAGGGGACGCCGGTCGCCCTCGACGTCGCCCTCACCCGCGCCGACGTCGAGCGGCTCGTCGCGCCCCTCGTGGAGCGCACCATGCAGACCTGCGCGCGGGTGCTCGACGACAAGGGGCTCGGGCCCGCCGACGTCGACGACGTGATCCTGGTCGGGGGCCAGTCGCGGATGCCGCTCGTGCAGCGGCGGATCCGGGAGTTCTTCGGGAAGGCGCCGAGCAAGGGAGTGCATCCGGACGAGGCGGTGGCCGTCGGCGCGGCCCTGCTCGCCCAGTCGCTCGACAGTGCGGAGGGAGTCGTGCTCATCGACGTGGTCCCCATTTCCATCGGCGTCGGGCTGCCCGGAGGCGGCGGGCGGGTGAAGCGGGTCATCGAGCGGAACTCCCCGCTCCCCGTCCGCAAGGAGTACCAGCTCGCCACCACCAAGGACGACCAGCGTACCTTCGACCTCTGGATCTTCGAGGGCGAGGGCGCCACGGTCGCGGAGTGCCAGTACCTCGGCACCATCCAGCTCACCGGCCTGCCGCGCGGCCCGCGGGGCTCGGTGCGCATCGCCGTCGCCTTCGAGCTGGGCGAGGAGTGCCTGCTCTCGGTGCGCGCCCGGGAGATGACCTCCGGGCGCGAGGTCGAGGTCGTCTTCACCACGAAGGGCACGCCGGACGAGGTGAAGAAGCGCGTGGAGAAGGAGGCCCAGCACGCCGCCTACGGGGTCCCCCTGCCTCCCGGCGCGGGTGGACCGGTCCCTGCGAACGCACCCGCGGGGCAGGCCCACGCTCCCGGCCCCTCCCCCGGTCCCTCCCCCTCCCCGGCTCCGGGCCCGGCTCCGGCGGGTGGGCTGAAGGGGCTCTGGAGCCGGATCACCGGTCGCTAGGCGGCTTGCCGACGTCGGCTTCCGGGGAGCGCGCCGCGGCGGCCGCGCGGCGACGCTTCAGCCAGGCGCGCAGGAGGAGCACCGCCACGATCAGGAGCACGCCGCCGAGGATCCAGGCCCCGAACTCGGATCCGGCGCGGGCCGCCCGCTCGATGTCGTCGCCGAACCAGAAGCCGAGGCAGACCCAGAGCGGCGCGGAGACCGCCGCCGCCAGGCCGTCGAAGAGCAGGAACTCCCAGAACGGGACGCGGGAGTGGCCCACCGTGAAGTAGGTGGGCGCGCGGAGCCCGGGGAGGAAGCGGGCCACCACCACCACGACCTTGCCGCGCTGCCGGAGCAGCGTCTCCACCTTCTCGAGCTTCTCCGGGGTGATGAGGCGCCGGAACGGCCAGACCTCCGCCACGCGCCGCCCGATGCCGCGGCCGGCGAAATAGATGACCGAGTCGCCCACCAGGATCCCGGCCAGGCCCACCGCCACCATGACCTGGAAGCCGTGGTCGGCGAGCATGCCCTGCAGCGAGACCTTCTCGAGCGGCGAGGCCAGCCAGGCGAGCACCCCGCCGGCGATGAGCGGGACGTCCTCGGGGAGCGGGAAGCCGAAGCCGGCGGCGAGCAGCAGCCCGAACACCACGGCGTAGCCGAGCCCGAGGGACTGGTTCTGCAGGTGATCGACGAGGCGTTCCAGCACGTCCCGGCTCTCGCGGTCAGCCCTTGGGCTCGGTGGCGGCGGCGCGGAGGGCGTCGCGTCCGTCGGCCATCTTTCGCGCCAGGTCGGCGGCGATGGCGAGGGCCAGCTTGAGACAGGCCTGCGGCTTCTGCGGCTGGAGCCGGTAGTAGTCGCGCTGGGTGATCTCGAGGAGCTCGCAGTCGGAGTCGGCGACGGCCGAGACGAGGCGCACGCTGCGCGCGAGCAGCGCGAGCTCCCCCAGGTGGTCGCCGGCCCCGACCACGGCCAGGGTGCGTTCCTCCTGGCCGTCCCGGGAGGTGATGCGCACGGTCCCGCTCTTCACGATGAACATGGACTCGCCCACCATGTTCTCGGCGAAGAGCGGCGCCCCGGCAGGCAGGCTCTTCTCGGTGGAGATGGCGGCGAAGATCTGGATTCCGGTCTCGCTGAACCCGTGGAACAGGCTCGACTTCTGCAGCGCCTCGGCGACCGTCATCGGCCGGCCCAGCCTTCCCGCCGGTACTGCTCCGCGTAGCCGGCGTAGGCGGCCGCCGACTTCCGGAAGAAGGCGACCTCCTCCTGGGTGAGCGCCCGCTTCACGCGGGCCGGCGAACCCAGGGCGAGCATGCCCGGCGGGACCACCATCCCCGGGGGCACGAGCGATCCTGCGCCCACCATGGCGTCCTCACCCACCACCGCCCCGTCCATGACGATCGCCCCGATCCCGACGAGGCAGCGGTCCTTGACCGTGCACCCGTGGAGGGTGACCCGGTGCCCCACCGTGACGTCGTCGCCGACCACGGTGGCATGGGTGTGGCTCGTCACGTGGACCACGGTCAGGTCCTGCAGGTTCGTCCGGGCCCCGATGCGGACGTGGTTCACGTCGCCGCGCACGACGGTGCCGAACCAGACCGAGGACCCCGGCCCGATCTCCACGTCGCCCACGATCACCGCGTCGTCCGCGACCCAGACGTCCTCGGCGAGTCGCGGCGTCTTGCCTCCCCACGCGCGTATCAGGGCCATGGTCGGGGCCGATGCTAGCCCGCGCCCCGGGCGCGCCGCAAGGCGACGCTGGCGACCGTGGCCGCGGCGGCTCCCAGGATCACCCCCAGGGTATCGGCGACCCAGTCGAGCACCGCCGCGTCCCGCCCGGGCACGAAGGACTGGTGGATCTCGTCGGTCGCGCCGTAGATGCTCCCGAGGAGCACGGCCACGAGGAGTGCCGCCCGGGGGCCGAGCCCCGCCAGGCGGAGCGCCACGACGAGGAGCGCGCCCAGGACCGAGTACTCGAGCGCGTGGAGGAGCTTGTCGTGCAGCAGGAGCTCGTCGGGGAGGAACGGGAGCGGCCGGGACTGGGAGGAGAGCGCGAAGATCACCGCCGCGTAGGCGAGCGGCGGCAGGAAGGCGAGCCAGCGACGGCTCAAGACCCGAGCTCCGCCCCGAGCGAGCTGTGACCGGAGCGGACCACGCGGGCGCGCACGACCGACCCGGGAGCGAGCTCGCGCCCGTTCGACGCGAGGTGGGTCACCCGGTTCTCCGGCGTGCGCCCCAGGTGCCCGCCGTCGTCCGACGGGCCCTCCACGAGCACCTCCACCTCGCGCCCCACCTGGGCGGCGAGCGTCGCGACGGCGATCGAGCGCTGCAGCGCCTGCAGCCGCTCGAGGCGCTCCACCGCCACCTCCCGCGGCACCTCCCGCCACTCCGGGGCGCTCCCCAGGTGCAGGGCGGCCCCGGTGTGCGGGCGGGGACTGAAGACGAAGCTGAAGGAGTTCTCGAAGCGGGCCCGCTCGAGCAGCCGGAGCGAGGCCTCGAAGTCCTCGTCGGTCTCGCCGGGGAACCCGACGATGAAGTCGGTGGTGATGGCGATGCCGGGGCGCGCCGCCGAGAGCAGGCCGTGGCGCTCCATGTACTCCTCGACCGTGTAGTCGCGGCGCATCCGCCCCAGGACCGGGTCGGAGCCGGACTGCACCGGGAGGTGGAAGTGCGGCATGATTCGGGGCTCGGCCCGGAAGGCCGCGATGAGGTCGTCGGAGAGGTCGTGCGGGTGGCTGGTGGTGAACCGCACCCTCTCGACGCCCGGCACCGCCGCGACCCGGAGCAGCAGGTCCGCGAAGCTGCAGCCCCCCCGGTAGGAGTTCACGTTCTGGCCGATGAGGGTGACCTCCCGGACCCCCACCGCGGCGAGCGCTCCCACCTCGGCCAGGACCTCGCCCGACGCCCGGGAGACCTCGCGCCCCCGGGTGCGCGGGACGATGCAGAAGGAGCAGACGTTGTCGCACCCCTTCATGGCGGTGACGAAGGCGCTGGCCCGCCCGCGGACCGCCTCGGCGTCGGCGCGCGGGAAGACGTACTCCTCCGAGTCCATCCAGCCGGTCTCGGCGAACCGCTCCCGCCGATCGGCCCGGTCGACGAGCTCCGGGAGCCGGCCCACGTGGTCGGGGCCGAAGACGAAGTCGACGTAGGGGACCCGTCGGAGCAGCCGCTCCTTCTCCTGCTGGGCCACGCAGCCGCCCACGGCGATGAGGGCGCCGCGCCGGGCCTTGTGCTCCCGGTAGCGCCCGAGCGCGGAGAGCAGCTTCTGCTCCGCCTTCTCCCGCACCGAGCAGGTGTTGAGCAGGATGAGGTCGGCGTCCTCGGCGTGGGGCGTCCGGGACCAGGCCCGGCCGGCCAGCGCCTCCACCATCCGGTCGCTGTCCGACTCGTTCATCTGGCAGCCGAAGGTGTGCACGTACACCTTGCGGGCGAGCCCGGCGGGCGGGGCATCGGGCGAGGCGGCGTCGCCGGTCCTGCGCAGGGAGACGAGGTCGGACATCGGGCGTCGGAAACTAGGGCGAAGGCCCCTGCCGGTCAACCCCGGGAGGGGGTGCGGGGGACGAGCGCCTCGGCCACGTCCTCCAGGTCGGAGAGGCGCGTGGCCACGGCCACGCGGTCGACCTGGGCGGCGTAGAGCGGCATCTCGCTGTCCCCGCTTCCCCAGGCCCAGCGCTCCTCCGGGCAGATCCAGAGGACGCGGCGGGCGCGCCGGCGGATCTCCTTCAGCACCCAGGACTCCGCAGGGAGGTAGTTGCTCCGCCCGTCCCCGATGACGAGCACCGTGGTGCGGGAGGTGACCGCCCCGATGTGCTGCCGGTGGAAGGTGACGAGCGCCCGGCCGTAGTTGGAGTTGCCGGCCAGGCTCACCGCCCTCCCCGCGGTGGCGAGGTCCGCGGCCCGGGCCACGTCCCGCTCGGCCCGGAAGGCGGCGGTGACCTCGCCCAGGTCGGAGACGAAGACGAAGCTGCGCACGTGCGCGAAGAGCGACTGCAGCGTGTGGACGAAGAGCAGCATGAGGCGCGAGACGTGCCGGACCGAGTCGGACACGTCGCACAGCACGACGACGTCCGGCCGGGCCCGGTGGCGCGAGCGGAAGGCGAGCCGCGCCGGGAACCCGCCCCATCCCAGGTTCCACCGCAGCGTCCGGCGCACGTGGAGCGCCCCCCGGCGGCGGGACCGCTCCCGCCGCTTCAGCCGATCACGCAGGCGCTCCGCCAGACGGCGCACCGCCGCCTCGGTCCGGGCGATCTCCTCCCGGGAAAGCGAGGCGAAGCCGCGCTGCGCCAGCGCACCCTCCTTC
>JBAVCR010000331.1:0-9307 GCA_049586815.1 Anaeromyxobacteraceae bacterium | reverse complement strand
GCGAACCGCGTCCGCCTTGAACTCGTCCGTGAAGCTCCTACGAGGCCGCTTCTGCCGCTTCCCTTCTTCCATGTTGGACACCGTAACCCCCACAGGGTTGATGTCCACCAAGGCGGATCAAGCCCAGTGCCGACGAACGCCGCGCGATCGGCAGGAGCACCAGCGCGAGAACGAGCGGCGTCCCGGCGCGCACCAGGTGCTCCGTGCTGGCGCGAGAGAAGGCGTAGTGGGCGTAGGGCAACGTGAGCAGGGCGGCGGCGACGAAGAGGGTTGCCTGCCGGACCCTCTCGCGCGGGGCGAGCAGCGCCCAGGCGAGGCCGCCCAGGAAGACGACGGGCATGACGAGGTGCAGGAGCCCGTAGAGGAGCATCGCCACCTTCACCGCCGCCGGGTGGGTCCCGAACTCGAGCGACCAGGGCCACGGCGTGGGGAGCGGGAGGTTCGTGGCCCGGAGCTCGAAATGCCGGAGAATTGACTGCCAGTAGGCGGCGACGAAGCCTGGCGTGGCGAATCCCATCGCGAGGAGTGGCAGGCTTCCGAAGAGACCGCCCACGGCGAGCAGCCCGACGCGCCTCGGCGTCAGGGCGCCGCGATCGAGCCGCCACAGGACCAGCAGAGAGAGCGCGAGGCCGACGCCTCCGTAGAGCGCCAGGTTCCGACCCACCCAGGTCGACAGGCCGACCGTGGCGCCTGCGAGCGCGAAGGTCGCGCTGCGGGGGTCCCTCAGGAGCGTCGCGAGTGCTGCCGCCTGCAGCAGCGCCACCGACGGCTCGTACCGTCCGTGCCAGCAGCTCATGAGCACGACCGCCGTCGTCCCGGCGAGCGCACCCACGACTGCGCTCCTCGCCTCTCGCCAGGCCGCGAGGCTCGTCACGGCCACCGCGATCGCCTCGAAGGCCGCTCCTGCCCAGCGCGTCACCATGATCCCGTTGCTCCCGGTGACCCACATCCAGAGCGCCGTCCAGTGGTACCGCCCCGGGTCGTAGGCCATGAAGTCCCGTAGCGGGACCTCGCCCAGGGCCGTCCGCTGGGCGCCGTACCAGAGGAACCCTTCGTCCGCGAGGTTGAGCCCGTAGCCAACCTTCAACCCGCTCTGGAGGAGCAGGATGCACAGGGGGACGCCGACGGAGACCAGGGCCGGGACCACCCTGTTCCGCTTGACGTTCATCGTCTCACCTGGCCGATCAGGGAGCGCGGCCGGGGAAGCGCTTGTACGACTCGATCCGCCAGAGGGAGATCGAGTCGAGTGGTTCCCTCCCCCAGGTCCAGGGCAGATAGCCCGTCCGACTGGAGAAAAACCCTGCGCCCTCGGTCATGACTCGACCTCCGAAAGCGGCATCCTCGATTCTCGCGATGGGCGCCAGGTCGTAGGTCTCCAGCAGGAACCTCGCAGCGATCGCCCCCTTCGCGGTATTGCGGCTGTTGACGACCAGATCTCCAGGCACCGGAAAGGGAGGCTCGATGGAGAGGGGCATCGCCCCCGCTCGCTCGGCGTACCACTGGAACCCCCAGTGCGGCGTGAACCAGACCCTCGCCCCGGCGCGCGTGTGAGGCTCCACCAGTTCCGTCACGGCCCTCCTCGCCAGTCCCGCGAACGCCGCATCTGCCGACAGGATGGCACCGCCGAGCGCGACGCCGGCGGAGGTCGCGACGGCCACGACCGCCCGTGACGGCCATGGACGGGAGGCCGCGAGGAGCCGGGCGAGCAGGATGGCCGCTGCTGGAGCGGCCGCCAGGTTCAGCTTTGCGGGGAGGTGGGAGTAAGGCAGCGCGACCAGGGGAACGAGCAGCCACGCCCCCAGGATCGCCTGGGTCCCATCCCGCCTGGCCCAGGCGTCGGCCAGGATGTCCCAGAGGACGGCGAAGCCGAGCGCCGCAGCCAGGGCAATTCCCGCCTTCGGGGCTCCCGAAGCGAGCAGGGCCACGTATGCGGCGACCGCCGCAATGGCAACCACCCACCACCTCCGGACGATCTCCCGTGCTCGCAGGGCAAACCAGGCAAGGCCAAGCGGGAAGGCAAGAACCCAGTGCGTCCCGAACGCCACCCCATTCGATCCGATGAGGCTCGCCGCGCTCAGCCGGTGGATGACTCCCACCACCCCTGGCGCTCCCGGGGTCCAGTCCCAGGTGAGCAGGAGCACGGATCCGAGGATGCACAGGGCGGCGGGCAAGGGGATCCACACTCTCCACCCGTCGTCGAACCACGACCGGGGCGAGAACGGGTCGCGAATGAGCAGGAGCGCTCCCACCCCGAGGAGGAGCAGGGCGTGCGGCCTCGCGAGCGGCGCGGCGGCGAGCGCAAGGGCTGCTCCGGCAGCCTGGCGCCAGCGTCGCTCGTCCCGCCAGGCCACGAGCCGCTCCAGGCCCAACGCGCCCAGCGCCATGGCCGGCACGTCCGCCATTGCGGTTCCCGCCATGGCAAGGGCGGCAGGCGTGGAGGCGAGGAGGATTCCAGCCACGCCAGCCCAGGCCACCGGGACGCCGAGGCGAATGGCAAGGGTCACGGTCGAAGCGATGGCGAGCAGGAAGAGGGCCAGCGCGATCAGGTGGGCGACGATCTCGGGGCTCGACGACCGAACCGCCGGGACGAGGAGCCACGCCATCAGGAGGCCACCGGTCGCGCCCACCCGTTCCGGAGCGTCGGCCCAGACGATGTCGTAGGCCGATGGGTGCAGCGGATCCCTGACGGCCTGCAGGGCGCCGGAGAGGAAAAAGGTGTCGTCGACCGTGAAGGCGCGGTCGAGGATGGGAGACAGTACGAGGACGGCCAGCAGGAGCGCGGGGACGGCGGGAAGGAGCGAGACCGCTTTCATCGGCGCGGAATATACCCGATCGATGATGACACCGTTTCATCGGTGGGACCCCGAGAGGCGCCGGGAGTCCCTGGAAGATTTCCCAGGCGTCTGGCGCTACGAGTTCCGTCGCCTCCTGCGTCGGCGCTTCCTCCGGCCCGGCGCACCTGCGGCCACCGCTGGAAGGGCGAACGGGCCCCGAGGCGGGTGCCCGCCCGCTCCGTGCGGCAGCCTCCCGACGCGGATCACCTCCGGCGCGGGCGCGTGGCGCGGCCCGCGCGCCGCCGGGCGCCGCGGTCCGGTAGCCTTCCCCGGCCCTTGCCTCCCGTGCGACCCATCCGGCGCGTGCGAGGCCCTCTGTCTCGGCGCTTCCGGAATGTTTCCCGTGGGGACGAAGTCGGGCGTCAGTTCCCGCCGGACATAGACCCGCCAGATCTCGCGCGCATCGCCCTCCCCGCGGACCGCCGGGTCGAGCGCGGCGCAGAAGCGGCGCACGTTCTCCAGGTCGCGGACGAAGAAGACCTCCGCCTGGCTGTTGTGCGCGGCGTCGACCACCTGCGGGAAGTCGATGACCACGGGCCCGTGCGCGCCGAGGAGCACGTTGTAGGGGGAGAGGTCGCCGTGGATGAGCCCGCAGGCGAGCATCCCCACGGCCTGCCTCCGGAGGTCCGCGTAGATGCCAGCCGCATGCTCCCGGGGTATCCGCGCGTCCACGAGCCTTGGCGCCGGGTGGCCGTGCGCGTCGACCACCACCTCCATGAGGAGCACGCCCTCGTGGAAGAGCACGGGCCGGGGGACCCGGAGCCCCGCGGCGTGGAGCAGGAAGAGGGCGTCCGATTCCTTGGCCTTCCAGGCGTTCTCGGCGGCGGCCTGCCCGAACCGGCTGCCGCGGTCCATCGCCCGCTGGGTGCGGGTGTTCCGGACCCTCCGCCCTTCCTTGTATGCCGCGTCGTTCTTGAAGCTGCGGGCCTGCCTTGCCTTGTAGACCTTTGCCGCGACCACCTGGCCGCCAGACCGCACCAACCAGACGTCGGCCTCCTTCCCTCCCCGCAGCCGGGAAACGACCTCGTCGACGATTCCTTCGGCGAGGAGCGGGGCGAGGGGATCCTGCATCGACCTCGGGTGTAGAGCGACCGCGGTTCGTGGTCAAGGATGCGGTCCGGGGACGCCCCTGGCCCCACGTTCCAGGGACAGCGCGGGGCGTACCGACGGCTCCGTGCGGATAAGCGGAGTTTGATCGCCCTCCCCCGAGCTTTCCACCGCGAGCGAAGTATGGAGTGGCGCGCCGAACCGCAGGGGGAGCCGTTCCGCAGTCCAACCCACAGCTGATCCACGCCGGAGGGAACCGATGAACCCGACTCGCACCCGCATGCCCTGGAAGCCCTTGCTCGCCGCCGCCGCGGTGGCCTTCGCCACGACCGCCTCGGCCGACCTCACGCCGTGGAAGGACTACGAGGTGAGCGACGCGGTCTGGCAGGTCACGACCGTGAAGGTCGACTCCGGCATGGGCGACGCCTACCTGGAGGGTCTCAGGAAGACCTGGCTCGCCTCGATGGCGACCCAGAAGAAGCTCGGGTACATCGAGGACTACAAGCTCTTCCGCAGCGATCTGCCCGGGAGCGGGGACTTCAACTTCCTGCTGATGGTGAAGTTCAAGAGCACCGCCGACATGGCGCCGAGCAAGGCCCGGTACGAGGCCTTCATGAAGGAGTGGGGCGAGTCCCGGCAGAAGGAGTCGAAGGAGCTCGCGCAGAAGGTCTACCCGACGCTCCGCAAGATCACCGGCCAGTACGACCTCCGCGAGGTCACGGTGAAGTAGGCGGTCGAGTTCCTCGCATCCATCCGCGCCCCACGAACCGGGGACGTGACGCTCGCCTCCCTTGGCGAGCGTCAAGTGACGCCTCCCCGGGTTCCCCGTCACCTGTAGGTGGGACCACTACAGTGTAGGCGGAAAGAGGTAGCCTCCCGATCGCAGGGGGGCAGCCATGGCTTCGGGATGGATGCGAAGAGCGCTGGCCGCAGCGGTGTTCCTGGCCGCCTACGGGCTGCTGGCAACCCTTCCGCTGGGTGCGAACGCCGGGTGCGACGACTCCGATCCGTTGCTCGCACCGGTCGAGGAGAATGGCGTCTGCGACCGCAGGACCGGGGAGCCGACCCCGCCGCCGGTCCCCGGAAATGGGGGGGCCGCTGTTCCGCAACCGGTTGACCGCGGCGCGGCGTTCCTCCGGGCCCACGTCGCACGCCGGATGCCGGGGGCGACCGGATACGCGAGCGCCGAGGCGGCGGAGGCCATCCTGGCGGCCTCCCGGCGGGCCCGCATCGATCCCGTGCTGCTCCTCGCCATCATCGAGGTCGAGTCCGGCTTCGATCCCCTGGCGCGGTCGCACAGGAACGCGCTCGGGCTCATGCAGGTCAGGCCGTCGACCCTGTGGCGCGAGGCCGAGCGTTCGGGCCTCGTCGGCAACGACCCCCACGAGCCGGAGTTCAACGTCTTCGCGGGGGCGCTCTACTTCCGACGCCTCGTCGACGCCTTCGGCCTGAACGACGTCGCCCTCATGGCCTACAACGCAGGCCCGAACCGGATCCTCGGGCATATCCGCGCCGGCGAGATCCCCGACCGCTACCTCGAGTATCCGCGACGCGTCCGGGCCGCGGAGGTCCGGATTCGCCGCGCCCTGGCCCTGGCTTCCGAGACGCCTGCGCAGGAGGGTCCATGAGACGCGACAGTTCACTGTTCGGGAAGTTCCGTTCCGCCCTCGGCGGTCGCCCTCCCCCCCTCCTCCCCTCCCCACCCCTGCCGGTGGAGCGCGTCCCGCTCAGGCTGGTGACGCCTCCCCACCCCGCGGCCCCCGCCCGTCGAGCCCAGCCCGCTCCACGCGGCGCCGGTCGTGAGGCGCGTATCGTGTCGGTCGGGGGCGGCAAGGGTGGTGTGGGAAAGAGCCTCGTCGCGGCAAGCCTCGGGATCGAGCTCGCCCGGCGCGGCTCCCGTGTGGTCCTCGTCGACTGCGACCTGGGCGGCGCGAACCTCCACACCTGCCTGGGCGTCGACCCGCCCCGACGGACCCTCTCGGACTTCGTGAACCGGGACGTGGAGCGGATCGAGGAGCTGGCCGTGGAGTCTGGGTTCCCGGGCGTGTCCCTCGTGTCGGGAGCGCTCGACCGGCTCGACGCCGCGAACCCCAACCACGGCCAGAAGACGAGGCTCATCCGGCACATCCAGTCCATGGCGGCGGACTTCGTCGTCCTCGACCTCGCCGCGGGGACCCAGAAGAACACCCTCGACTTCTTCCTGCTTGCCGACCACAAGGTGGTGGTCCTCGTGCCGGAGCCCAGCGCGGTGGAGAACGCACACCGCTTCGTGAAGGCCTCCTTCTGGCGGCGCCTGCGCTCCGCCTCGGCGGTCTTCGGGATCGCACACGTCCTCGAAGACCTGCTGGAAGACGACCGCTTCCAGCAGCCTGCCGACGTCCTCGACGCCCTCGAGAAGGCCGACGCGGAGACGGGACGCCAGCTCCGGGAGCAGATGGCCGCGTTCCGCCCCGGTCTCGTGGTGAACCAGGTCCGCACCCCGGCGGACCTGGACCTGGGGCCGGCCGTCGCCACCGCGTGGCGCCGGGTCTTCGGGGTCGAGATGGGCTTCCTCGGTGCCGTGGACCACGACGACGAGGTGTGGCGCGCGGCGCGGGAGCGGCGGCCGCTCCTGCGGGCTCGCTCCCCCGGGCGGGCCGCACGGGCGCTGGCGCGGATCGCGGGGCGGATCTGCGAGGCGGACGCGGGCCTCGACCTTCCCTGACCGTCGGGCGTTCGCGGCCCGATCGACGTCATCGTCCGCGCGGGACCCAGCGCGGCACGGGGGCATGCCTCTCGACCATGCGTCCGCGCTCGAAGCGGGCGACCATGCGGAACGGCCGGCGAAGGTCGCCGTTGTCGAAGACCAGGACGCTCGGCAACTCGCCAATCGCCCTCGCCAGGTTTGCGAGAGTCCGGGGGAAGCGCTCCTCGAGCTTCCTCGAGGGCACGTCGTGGCCGCCCTGCAGGACGCGCATCGCCACGCGCTCCTCGCTCCGCGCCGGGCCGTCGATGCCGATGAAGCACAGGATCACGGCGTAGCCCTTCGCCTGGGCCCGCTGGAGGAAGGCGAGCTTCTCCCCGACGGGGTCGGAGAAGACAGTCTCGAAGACGAAGCTCTCGCCCTGCTCCACGAGCGTCTCGCGCAGGCTGCGGGCGACCTCGGCCGCCTCGTAGGCGCCCACGTCCAGTTCCCGGGCCAGGTCGTCGGCGTTGACGAAGCGCAGCCCGGACGGCTGCAGGTGGGCCTCGTGGAAGGTGGTCTTGCCCGCCCCGTTCGGCCCGGCGACGGCGACGACGATGGGGCGCGCGTCGAAGGGCGAGGTCACTTGCGGCTGGCGGAGCGGAATTCTCGGTTCACGAACCGGCCCACGGTGCGCTTGCCGTCCCCGTTGATCCTCACGAGCCAGCCAGGCTTGCCGGGCGCCGGCTCGAAGTGCGGGAAGGGGCGCGTCGCCTGCTGCGCCTTCACCCTCTCGCGTCCCGCCTTCGAGTCCACCGACCCGAGCAGCACGGAGAGCGGCACGGCGTCACCACGCCGCTTGAGCCGCAGCACCCGGTCGCCGCGGAGCACGCCCTCGACGGCCTTGCCGACCCGGGCCCAGAACTCGATCTGGCCGGCGATCGAGCGCTCGGCCGCCTCGCCGACGACGCGTGCATCCAGGACGAGGGCATCGGAGAGCTTGACGGGCTGGCCCATGACGCAATGGTAGCATTTTGCTACTCGGGTGCAAGCCCGGTCCGGACCGGTCCCCCGGGAACGGCCGGGGGACCTCGAGCTCCACGCCTAGGCGTGCAGCGCGTAGACCCGCCGGAAGTGGAATCCGTAGATGGCGAGGGTGATGGCCGTCGAGAACTGGCGCGGCCTCCGGGCGAGCGTCCAGAAGAAGAGCCCCCAGAAGGCAAGGCGTCCCTCCTCGACGACGCCCAGGCGGAGCATGGACCGGACGAGCGCCCGCACATGGGCCGCCTCGACGGGAGCCCGGTGCCGCCCAGCGGGCTCGTGGCTCCGGAGGAAGCCCTTCACCCGCCGGTAGTAGGGGCGTGGCGCGTAGATGCTCCGGAGGACGCTCCGGTAGCCCCGGGCGAGCTTCACGGGGTCCATCCGGGGAACGAAGTTCATCGAGAAGTCGGTGTTGTTGCCGGAAAAGGCGCTGAGCAGCCGGTTCTCCCGCCCCAGGCGATCGTGGAGGCGGGTGCGGACCGGGGCGTTCAGGAGCCCGACCATGGCGACCGCGATCCCGCTCCCCTCGATGAAGCGGGTCATGGTGGCGAAGATGGTGGGAGGGTCGCTGTCGAAGCCGATGATGAACCCCGCCTGGACCTGGAGTCCGGCCCGCTGGAGCCTCCGGACGCTCGCGACCAGATCCCGCCCCCGGTTCGGGATCTTCCGGCACTCCTCCAGGCTTTCCTCGTGCGGGGTCTCGATCCCCACGAACACCTCCTCGAACCCGGCCCGGGCCATGAGATCGAGGAGCTCCGGATCGTCCGCGAGATCGAGGGACGCCTCGGTCCCGAGCGAGAAGGGAAACCCGTGATCCCCCATCCACCGGATGATCCGCGGCAGGACCTCCGCCTTCAGCTTCCGCCGGTTCCCGATGAAGTTGTCGTCGACGAAGAACACGTGGCCGCGCCAGCCGGTCCGGTGGATGGCATCCAGCTCGGCGATCACCTGATCGGTCGACTTCGCGCGCGGCACGCGACCGAAGAGGACGGTGATGTCGCAGAACTCGCAGTCGAAGGGGCAGCCGCGCGAGTACTGGATGTTCAGCGTGGCGTAGTCCCGGGGATCGACGAGCTCCCACATCGGCCTCGGGGTCGTGGTGAGGTCGGCCCAGCGGTCGGTCGTGTAGATCGGCCTGGCGCGCCCGTGGCGGAGGTCCTCGAGGAAGGCCGGGAGCGTGAGCTCCGCCTCGTTCAGGACGAAGTGATCCACCCCCGTGAAGTCCTGGTGACGCGCCGTGAAGAGGGGCCCGCCCGCGACGACCGGGACGCCCGCCTCGTTGCAGCGCGCGATGATCCTCCGCGCCGCCTCGGCCTGCACCGCCATCCCTCCCAGGAAGACGTGGTCGGCCCAGGCGAGATCGCTCGCCGTGAGCGGCCGGACGTTCTCGTCGACGAGCCGCTTCTCCCAGTCGGAGGGGAGCATCGCGGCCACGGTGAGCAGCCCGAGGGGCGGCTGGCCGGCTCCCTTGGAGACGAACCGGAGCGCGTGCTTGAACGACCAGAAGGTGTCCGGGTACTCCGGACAGACGAGAAGTGCCTTCATGGCGCGCCTCCCCCCGGACCTGCATCGGTCGCGGGACGCGCCTCCATGTTCGGCCCGGCCGGCTGCTCCCGCAAACCGCGAACGGGTGCCCCCGTCCCGGGCACCACCAACGAACGGGGCTCCCGGAGGAGCCCTGTCAGCTCGACGAGTTGGATGGCCGGGGAGACGGGCTTTGAAC
>JBAVCR010000330.1:0-7226 GCA_049586815.1 Anaeromyxobacteraceae bacterium | reverse complement strand
GGGCCGCGCCGCGCCGGCGCAACTGCGCCAGGACGAGCGCCTTCGTCACCAGCCAGCCGAAGACGAACCCGCCCACGTGGGCGAAGAAGGCCACGCCCGACCCGAAGCCGCCGAGGAAGGCGTAGAGCATCTGGAGCACGAACCAGAGGCCGATGAAGAAGCTCGCCGGCAGGTGCACGATCCGCACGATGAACACGATGGGGATGGCGGTGAGGACCCGCGCCCGCGGGAAGAGGACCATGTAGGCCGCCATCACGCCGGCGATGGCGCCGCTCGCCCCGACCATGGGGACGAGCGGGTCTCCCGCCGCGAGCGAGATCAGCGTCTGCGCAGCGGCCGCGGCGATGCCGCTCGCGAGGTAGAAGCCGAGGAAGCGCCACCGCCCCAGCACGTCCTCGACGTTCGGCCCGAAGACCCATAGGAAGAGCAGGTTCCCGAGCAGGTGGAAGACCCCGCCGTGGAGGAACATGCTCGTGAGGACGGTGAACGGCGGCGGCACCAGGTCGAGCGGGCCGACGTCCCGGAAGGTCACCACCTCGTAGGGGATGGCGCCGCCGACGAGGGCCGTGAAGCTGATGCCCTGATCGAGCCGGCGCAGGACCTCCAGCCAGGAGAGGCCTGGAGTGTCGAGCACGCCCGTGACCCGGAGGGCCACCCAGACCTGCCAGCCGAAGCACAGGGCGTTCGCCGCGAGGAGCGCCTGGGTGACCGCCGGGTTTCGACGGACCGGGATGTCGTTCTTCAGGGGGATCACGGGCGTCCTCCGCGTCGTATACCCGAAACTTCCAGGAACTGCGCGGTGGTGCAGAACCGCGACATCCATGTCAGGGGTGTTCGGCGTTGGCGACACACTGCGTCGGAGGCCAGAAGTTGCCTTCCAGAGGGGCATGCGTTAAAAGCCCGTCGTTTCAAGTACCTGCCCATCTGGGTCCCCTTGACGTCGGGACCGGGCATCCCGGGCATCCTTCTTGCTCCATACCAGACCGCTCTGCGTTTGCGCAGTGCAGCAGGAGAGGGCGGCGACGGAATGGAGGCACCGAGAACCATGGCCTACTGGAACCAGCGAACGGTCGCGAAGCGCGTCACCTGCTCGGGTGTGGGTCTCCACTCCGGCAGGCCCGCTTCCCTCACGCTCGCCCCGGCCCCGGCGGACAGCGGCATCCGGTTCGTCCGCATGGACCTCGGCGTCGAGATCCCGGCCCGCTCGGCCCACGTCGCCGACACCACGCTCTCGACCAACCTGGCGCTGGGCCCGGCCCGGGTCCACACCGTGGAGCACGTCCTCTCGGCCCTCACCGGCATGGGCATCGACGCCTGCCGGGTCGAGGTGGACGGCCCCGAGATCCCCATCCTCGACGGCTCCTCGGCCCCCTTCGTCGCGCTCATCCGCGAGGCGGGCATCGCCGAGCTGCGCGCCGGCAAGCAGTTCATCCTCGTGGAGCGGGCCGTGGAGGTCCGCGACGGGGACAAGCTGGCCCGCCTCGAGCCGTCCGACTCGCTCTCCATCGAGTTCACCGTCGACTTCAAGCACCCGCTCGTCACCGACCAGGCGTTCCGCTTCGCCTTCTCGGACCGCAACTACGAGCGCGAGGTGGCCCGCGCCCGCACCTTCTGCTTCCTGCGCGACATCGAGATGATGAAGAAGGCCGGCCTGGCCAAGGGCGGCAGCCTCGAGAACGCCATCGTCGTCGACGAGTTCTCCATCCTGAACCCGGAGGGGCTGCGCTTCCCCGACGAGTTCGCCCGCCACAAGGTGCTCGACGCCATCGGCGACCTCGCGCTCGCGGGGCTCCCCATCATCGGCCACTTCCGCGCCTACAAGAGCGGCCACGGGCTGAACCAGGCGCTCGTCGCCAAGGTCCTCGCCGACCCGTCGAGCCACCGCGTCGTCCGCATCAGCGCCGAGAAGGAGCTGGAGCCGCTGCGCGTGCGGCTGCCGCACCTCGCCCCGGCGCAGCAGCGGGCGTAGCTCCGAAGTCGACCCCGGTCCCGTCCGTGCGATAGTGGGTCCGCCAGCCCAGGCGGCGGATTCCCCACGCGCGCCCGAGGCCCGGCAAGGAGACGGGTCGATGCGGAGGATCCTCCAGGCCGCCCTGATCGCCTGCGCGCTCGCCGCAGCGCCCCAGGCGTCGGCGCAGTACACCTTCCTCTCCCCCGACACGGCGCCCCCGCCGCTCCGCCTCCACGGCTGGGATCACGTTGTGCGCCTCAACCTGGGCGCGGGGTTCTACAACTCCGGCTGGTACACCTGCTCCTACGGCTGGTACGCCGGCAGCTGCTCCACCGGCGCCTACGCGAGCTACCTCCCGTTCCAGGTCGGCCCGCAGATCGACTTCAACCTCGGAGGCGTCGCGAACCTGAGCGCCGGCCTCACGGTGAGCATCGGGACGGTGAAGGCCCGCTACCTCGAGGGGACGGTGGAGGTGGAGAAGTCGGCCCAGGTGACGCTCTGGGAGCCGACGCTCGACTTCGTCGTGAAGCCCGGCACGAACACCCAGGAGACGGTGGCGCGGTTCCGCATCGGCGGCGGCCTCTACATCGGCCCCGACAGCCAGATCGGCGGGGTGGGCCGCCTGGGCGTCGGCGCGTCGTTCTTCAGCGTGGGCCGGTTCGGCGTGGGCGTCGACGCCGTCCTCGAGGGCGGCACCTACAACGGCTACTGGATCGGCGGCCTGCAGCTCATGGCCTCGCCCGAGTTCCACTTCTAGGCGGCTACCAGCTCCCGAACCGCCGCCGCGCCTCCGCCGAGAGCGCGTCGCGGTGCGCCGGATCGGCGACCGCGATGAGGGCCTCGGCGCGCTGCCGGAGGTTCTTGCCGAAGAGGTCGGCGATGCCGTGCTCGGTGACCACGAAGTGCACGTGGGCGCGGGTGGTGACCACTCCGGCGCCCGGCTTCAGCTGGGAGACGATGCGCGAGACACCGCCCGAGGTCGTGGACGGCATGGCGATGATGGGCTTGCCGCCCTCGGAGAGGGCCGCGGCGCGGATGAAGTCCATCTGCCCGCCCACGCCGGAGTAGAGCCGCTCGCCAATGGAGTCGGCGCAGACCTGCCCGGTGATGTCGACCTCGAGGGCGCTGTTGATCGCCGTGACCCGCGGATTGCGACGGATGACCTCGGGGTCGTTCACGTAGGCGATGTCGAGCATCTGGACGAGCGGGTTGTCGTCCATGAAGTCGTAGAGGCGGCGGGTGCCGAGCGCGAAGCCGGCCACCACCTTCCCCGGGTGCACGCGCTTCATCTCGCCCGTGACCACACCCTTCTCGACGAGGTCGACGACCCCCTCGGAGAGCATCTCGGTGTGGATGCCCAGGCGGTAGTGGCCGGACAGGGCGGCGAGCGTGGCGTCGGGGATGGTGCCGATGCCGAGCTGCAGCGTCGCGCCGTCCTCCACGAGCTCGGCGCAGTGGTGTCCCACCGCGCGATCGATCTCGGTGAGGTCGGGATGGTGGGCCTCGGGGATCTCGTCGTCGGCCTCCACGGCGAGGTCGATGTCCTCGACGTGGATCAGGCCGTCGCCGTGGGTGCGCGGCATGCGCCGGTTCACCTGGGCCACGACCGTGCGGGCCGTCTGCACGGCGGCGCGGGTGGCGTCCACCGAGACGCCCAGCGAGCAGAAGCCGTGGCGGTCGGGCGGCGAGACCTGCACGAGCGCGACGTCGAGGGGGAGGAGCCCCGACCGGAAGAGCTTGGGGACCTCGGAGAGGAACACCGGCAGGTAGTCGGCGCGCCCCTCCTGGACGGCCTCGCGGAGGTTCGGCCCCACGAAGACGGAGTTCACCCGGAAGCTCTTCGCCACGGAGGCGGCCGCGTAGGGGGCCGCGCCCTCGGTGTGGAGCTGGACGATCTCGACGACCCGGAGCTCTCCGGCCCGCGCGGTCATGGCCTCGATGAGCCGCCGCGGGGCCGCGGCCACGCTGTGGATGAAGACCCGGTTGCCGGACTGGATGGCGGAAACGGCCTCTGCGGCCGAGACGGTGCGCAAGTGGGGGTTCCTCCTCGGCCGGGGAAGATACCAGAGCCGAGGTGCGACAAACGGTCTCTTTTGCCGCACCGCCGCCTTCTGCGATGATGCGGCGCTCGTGACGCCACGCGCCAGAGACCCCGTCACCGAGCCCGGCCGGATCAAGCTGGAATGGCTCGTGAAGCTGCACTGGATCGCCATCCTCGGCGAGTCGGCGGCCATCGTCGGGGTGCAGGCGGCGGGGCTCATGGTCCTGCCCCTCGTCCCCCTCGGCGTGCTGGTCGGGATCGCGGTGGCGATGAACGTGGCGCTGCAGGCCTGGCTGCGCCGGGATCCGGTGGTCACCGACGGCTTCCTCGCCGGGGTGATGCTCCTCGACACCGCCATCCTGACCGGGCTCCTCCACCTGTCCGGCGGCCACTTCAACCCCTTCTCGACCCTTTACATCGTCAACGTGGCGCTGGCGGCCGTCCTGCTCCCGCCCCGCTGGTCCTGGACCCAGGCCGTCTTCAGCGTCCTCGCCTTCGGCGCGCTCTTCCCCATGCAGCAGTGGGCCCCGTTCGGCGTCCAGGAGCACGAGGCCATGATGGCGGTGCACCTCTACGGCATGCTGGTCGCCGTCGCCATCGCCGCGTTCGTCATCGTGCTCATCGTGCAGCGCGTGTCGCGCGCGCTCATGCGGCGGGATGAGGAGCTGGCCCGGGAGCGAAGGCTCGCCGAGCAGCGCGCCAAGCTGGCCTCGCTCGTCACGCTCGCCGCGGGGGCGGCGCACGAGCTCGCCACCCCGCTCGGCGCCATCGCGGTGGCCGCGACGGAGCTGGACCGGCAGCTCGCCCGGGAGGGCGCCTCCGGCCCGATCCGGGACGACGTGGGGCTCATCCGGGCGCAGGTGGCCCGCTGCAAGGAGATCCTCCGCCAGATGTCGGCCCGCGCCGGCGAGAACGCCGGCGAGCCCATCGTCGCGGTCCCCGTCGAGCGATGGATCGAGGGCGCGCTCGACGGCCTGCCCGGGCGGGAGCGGGTCCGCGCCGACGTGGACTGCGGCCAGGTGGAGGTGCACGGACCGGCCCACGGGCTCGAGCGCGCGCTGCGCGTCCTCCTCCAGAACGCGCTCCAGGCGACCCCCGCGGGCGAGGTCCGGCTGCGGGCCCGCTGCACGCCGGGCGGGATCGGCGTCGACGTGGCGGACGACGGTCCGGGCATGCCCCCCGAGGTCCTGGCGCGGGCCGGCGAACCCTTCTTCACGACCAAGGCTCCCGGTCAGGGGAGCGGTCTCGGGCTCTACGTCGCCCGGACCCTCGCCGAGCAGCTCGGCGGATCCCTCGAGATCCGCTCGGAGCCGGCGCGAGGGACGACCGCACGCATGGAGCTTCCCGGGCGAGAGCCCGGGCGCGAGGAGATGGTGGCATGACCCAGGAGACCGGCAGGGTGGGGGCGCTCACGCTGCTCCTCGTGGACGACGACGAGGTGCTCCGCGAGCGCCTGGGGCGCGCGCTGCGCGAGCGCGGCTTCGAGGTGACGACGGCGCCGGGCGGGGGGGAGGCCATCGCCATCGCCCGCCGCGACGCACCCGAGTACGCCGTCGTCGACCTGCGCATGCCCGGGGTCTCCGGCATCGAGGTCCTCGACGCGCTGCGCGCCATCGACCCGGCCACCCGCGTGCTCATGCTCACCGGCTACGGCTCCATCGCCACCGCCGTCGACGCCACCCGGCGGGGCGCGGTGGGGTACCTGCCCAAGCCGGCCGACGCCGACGAGATCGTGGCCGCCCTCACCGGGGCGGCGGGCCCGGAGGTGGGCGCGGACTTCGAGACACCGTCCCTCGCGCGGGCGGAGTGGGAGCACATCCAGCGCGTGCTCTCCGACTGCGACGGCAACGTCTCGGAGACGGCCCGCCGCCTCGGCATCCACCGCCGGTCGCTGCAGCGCAAGCTGCAGAAGTACCCGCCCACGCGGTAGGGCCGTCCCGGGGCGGGAAGCGCCCTATCCCTGCTTGCCCTGCTCCCAGAGCCGCTCCAGCTCCTGGTAGCTCTTCGGGAAGTCGGCCTGGTAGCGCAGGAAGATCGGCACCGGGTACCGGACGCCGCCGGCGTGCGTTCCCTCGAGCCCCTTCACCACCTGCTCGGCCATCCGGAAGGGGAAGGTGAAGGCCATCTCGTCGTCGGCGGCCATGCCGAAGATGCGGTCCCCGTAGCAGGGCAGGATGACCTGGGGCTCGCCGGTCTTGCCGGTGCGAATGATGATGTCCGAGCAGTCCCCGCGGCCCGAGAACTCGCCCTTCAGCGCTCCGCCCTTCTCGAAGAGGCAGGCGTTGAGGAGGCGGAGCACCTGGGCCGAGTTGCCGTAGACGAGCACCGTCTCGGGGGCGAAGTCGATGCGGCCGAGAGGTCCGGCGACGACACCCGCGATCTCGCCGACGTCGTACTTCGCGAGCGCGTCCTCGAAGCGCGCGCCGGCCTCCCGGCAGGAGGCGTACATCCCGTCGGCGAGCGAGCCGGACGCGTAGTACTCGTTCCGCTCCTCGAAGCCGAAGACCGCCTTCGCGATGGGGCAGGAGAGGTCCTCGCCACCGAACCCCATGGTCCAGCCGTAGCGGCGGGCCAGGCCGAGGGCCTGGCAGATGGCCACCTTCACGCCCATCTGGGCGAGGGGGCGCCGGACCTTGGGCGGGAAGGGTTCCCCGGCGCGCAGGGGCCGGATGCCGAGGGGGAAGGTGGCGACGCGCAGGTGCTTCTCGAGGTGGCCGTTCAGTGTGGCTGCGTCCATGGGTTCCTCCGCGGGGGATGATGCGCCACGGCCACCCACCCGCGCAACGGGCGGAACGCCGAAGGGGTCAGGGGCCGTTTTCCCACAGACCCGGATGGCCTCCTCTCCCGGCGGAGGCCACGTGATACCCATGGTGCATGGCCCGCCCGCTCCTCGCCGTCGCCGTGGTCGCCTGCTGTGCCGCCTGCGCCGCACCCGGCCGCGCCGAGAGGATCGGCACCCGTGCGGACGGGGGCTCGATCATGCTCTCGGCCAACAACGACAAGGCCTGGGAGCAGGCCCGGGAGCTCATGAGCAGCCACTGCGACGGCAGGTACCGCGTGGTGGCGCAGGTGCAGGAGTCGACGCGCGGGCCGGGCGGCCCGCCGCCGGCCACGCCCGGGGCCATGGCCGATCCCATGGGATCCGCCGGCGCCCCCTTCGGGACCCGGATCGACTACGAGTGCACAGCGACCGGCCTCCCCCTGCCGTCGATGACCCCCGGCAAGGAGTAGCCC
>JBAVCR010000329.1:0-4743 GCA_049586815.1 Anaeromyxobacteraceae bacterium | reverse complement strand
TGGGGCCTCACCTTCAAGGAAGGCAGCGAGAACTCCCGGATCGGGGAGCAGATCGAGGACTACGCCTGCGTCTACACGAGCCGCGCCTCGAACTTCGTCCTCTACTCCCCGATGCAGTACTTCCGCGTCCTGCGCCGGGCCATGCCCCACGAGGTCTCGGCGCTCCGGCTCGCCCCGTGGGGTGACGAGCACGCGGTCCCGGCCGCGGGCGATCGTCCGTCGAAGGCCTCGCGCTGACCTGGCGGACCGCTGCGTCCTTGACCGATCTGCGACGCGCGGCTACACCCGGAGGCGGCGGGACGTCCCAGGCTGGTGCCGGGCCCGGTCTTCAAAACCGGTGTGTGGTGCTGAGAGGCGCTGCAGGAGGGTTCGATTCCCTTGTCCCGCCGTCCCCGCCTACTTCTTCAGGCCGGCGACGTAGCGCCCCATCTCGGCGATCTCGTCGGCGCTCATCCCGGTCTTCTGCATCGGGGACGGATGATCCGTCACCGCCTTCGCCACCTTCCCGGCCGCCATCCCCGCGATGGGCGGCGTCGCGGTGCCTCCGCGCCCGTTCGCGCCGTGACACATCGCGCAGTGCTTCTGGTAGTTCGCGGAGGCGTCGGCGGCGCTGGCGCTGCCCGCACCGAGCGCGACGGAGAGCCCACAGAGGACGACCGCGGCGGCGACCCTGTTCATGACGTGCCCCTTCCCGGGATGTGCACCGCGACGATCTTCGCGGTCCGGGATCGACCCGTCAACGAACCGTCTGGGGGGCTCCAGATGACCGGCGCGCGGCTACAGCACCGCGAGCAGCGCGAAGAGGAACTGCGGGAAGTAGGGATTCTCGCCCGCCGCGTCGCCCTTCACCCGGAGGGCGGCCCCGGTGGGGATGGTGGCCCAGAGATCGGGCTCGACCCGCTTGAGCTCGTACTGGCGCGTCTCGTAGCGCGCGACGAACGTCTCCTTGTTCATCACGATGCGCACGCGCTTGCCGTCGACGGTTCCCTGGAAGGTCACCTCGTCGCCGTCCCGATCGATCACCATGTTGAAGTTCGCGCCCGAGACGCGCTTCTCGGTCACCGTGAAGACCCCGTTCAATCCCCGGATGTCGCCCTTCCAGGTCCCGTCGCCGGCGTCGGTGAGGTTCACGTACGGCCCGCGGACCCGCGAGACGCCGTAGGCGGCGGCGCGGTTGTACGGGAGCACCATGACCTCCCCGACCATGACCTCCGGCGTCGGGGTCGCGGGCACCGCGGGTGAAGCGGTCGCCCCGGGCGCAGCGGGAGCCGCCGGTCCGGTCGGCGCAGGGGCTCCGGCGGGCGGGGCGGGATCGGTCGCCGAGGCGGCGAGGGGGAGCAGGAGAGCGGCGAGCAGCGCGAGCGAGCGGAGCACGGATGCCATCCGGAAAAGCTACCACAGGACGGCGGTCGCGAGATCTACGCCGCGGCCTTCGTGCCGCCGATGCCCGTCGTCCGCTTGAGCCAGCGCTCGTAGGGAATGGGGGCCACCATGCTGGCGACGAGGTAGATGACGACCGCGCCCAGCACCGCGGGGACGTGCTCCGGCAGCGCGCTCGACCCGAGGAGGAGCGCGACCCCCGGGTGGCGGGAGACGTTCGCCGAGGCGAGCGCCCCGCGCCGGGCGGGGTCGGGGCCGCCGAGGAGGTGGCCCGCGGCCAGGCCGAACCCGATGATGACCAGGCTGAGCACGATGGTGCCCCGGCCGGTGACGGCGAGGATGTCCCTCCAGCGGGCGGCGAGAAGGACCACGCCACCGAGGAGGAGGACCAGGGTGCCGGCCCGGTCGGCGAGGAAGGCGAGCCGCTGGGCGGAGGCGGGCCGGAACCGACCGATTCCCATGCCCACCGCGAGCGGGAGGGCGATCGTGACGAGGAGCATTCCCTCGACGGCCAGGGGACCCACGGCGGTCTCGACGCCGAAGACCCCGTTCACGACGGCGATCATGACGGGCACGGCGAAGAGCGAGGCGACCGTCGCCAGGATCTCGAGCCCGATGACGTACCCGGACGCGGCGCCGAGGGCGTAACCCTTCTTCGCCCAGGGCGGCAGCACCGGGGCGACCGCGAACCCGAGCAGCGCGGCGCCCACGCCCTCGCGGAGGTCGAGGAGCCAGACGGCGAGCAGCACGAAGGCCGGCTGCAGGACGAACATCGTGACGAGGGCCCGGGCGGCGAGCTCCGGGCGCCGCAGGACGAAGAGCGACTCGTCCGGCCTGGCCCGGAGGCCGATGGCCACGACGAGCAGGACGACGCCGACGAGCAGGACGAGCTTGATGAGGGTGGCTGGATCCACGGTCGATCTCCGGGTGGGCGTCGGCGTGAGCGGGCTGGCCGGGCGTTCGCGCCCTCAGCTGAACGGGCCCACCCGGAGCATGATGCTCAGGATCGCCGCCAGGCCCACGAGCAGGAGCAGGAAGGCGGTGACGAGCGACATGGAGAGGGGGAATGAGCTCGTCCCCGGCAGGTAGCCCCGGCCGATGAACTCCGCCCGTTGCCGGCGGAGCTGCACCATGTACTGGTAGTGGTAGACGGTCCCGAGGAGCAGGACCAGGACGCCGATGAAGACCAGCGCCAGGCCGAACCGGGCCGGCGCCCGAGGGGGGATGACGCCGGTCCCGTTCTGGCTCGTCGCGATGCCCTGGAAGAAGCTGAAGATGGTGAAGCCGAAGCCGATGAGCGAGAGCGAGGTGCGCATGGTGGCCATGAGCGTGCGCTCGGCCGACATGCGCGTCCGCTGGACGGACAGGCTCGTCCGCAGCGAGGCCATCTTCTCGTTCGCCCCCAGGTCCTCGTAGTTCATGAACCGCTCCAGGAGTCGCGCAGGCCGACCCGGGGGATACTAACCCGCCTCGCCGCCATCGCACGCCCCGTGACGTTTCCCCGTGCCGCGTCCCGGATGGGCGGATAGGTAGGCTGGAAGCCTCGCCCCCAGCCCTCTCTGACTCCGGGTACCCCATGAAACGCCTGTCCATCGCCCTGGCCGTCCTCGCCGCCGGAACCGCCTTCGCGCAGGGTTCCCCTGCGCCGGCTCCCACGAACTCCTGGCCGCGCGTCATCGCGGTGGACGGCGGCTCCGTCGAGATCTTCCAGCCCCAGATCGAGAGCTTCCAGGGCGATCGGATCGCCGCCCGGGCAGCCGTCGCCTGGACCCCGAAGGGCCGTCCGCCGGCCTTCGGGGTCGTCTGGGTGGAGGCCTGGGCCTCCGTCGACAAGGTGGCCGGGGACGTCGGCCTCGAGCAGGTGCAGGTGAAGCGGGTCCGGTTCGCGAACCTGACGGCGGAGCAGGAACAGCAGGGCCGCGCCCTCCTCGAGAGGGAGATCCCCACCTGGGACCTCCACCTCCCGATCCTCGAATTGCAGGCGAGCATCGCCGTCAACGAGCAGGAGATCCAGGCGTCCGAGGCGCTCGACTTCACGCCGCCGCGGATGGTCTTCTCCACGGAGCCGGCGGTCCTGCTGGTGTTCGACGGGGCCCCGATCGAGCAACCGATCCCGGGCACCGACCTCCGGCGGGTGGTGAACACGCCCATGCTGGTGCTCTTCGACCCGGCGACGCGGCGCTACACCCTGTCGGGTGGCCGGTTCTGGTACGAGGCCCCCGCCGCCACCGGTCCGTACACCCCGGTGGCCGCGCCCTCGCCGGCCGTCCGGGCATTCTTCGACCGCAACCCCCCGCCCCCCATCGAGCTCGAGGGGAACGCCGAGGAGCAGGCGGCCGAGAAGGCCGTCCTCGAGCCCGCAACGCCACCCCGGATCATCGTGGCCACCACCCCCGCCGAGCTCTTCGTGTTCGACGGGGCCCCCCAGTACCGGCCGGTGGGCGACGACGCCTACCTGCTCTACGTCGCGAACACAGAGAGTCACGTGATCGTCGACGTCATGACGGGCGAGACCTACGTGCTGGCCTCGGGACGGTGGTTCAAGGCCACGTCCCTCGATGGACCCTGGGTGAACGTCCAGCCCGACCAGCTCCCCGGCCCCTTCCAGGAGATCCCGCCCGACTCGGACATCGGCGACGTGCGGACGTTCGTGGCCGGGACCGAGGAGGCCGAGGACGCGGTCGCCGACTCCTTCATCCCGCAGACCGCCGAGGTCCGGAGGGACCAGCAGTTCCAGCCGGCCTACGACGGTGCGCCGCAGTTCCAGAGGATCGAGGGGACGGAGCTCTCCTACGCCGTGAACACGCCGGACGCGGTGGTCCAGGACGCCGGCCGCTACTGGGCCTGCGATCAGGGGGTCTGGTACACGTCCCCTACGGCGGAGGGGAACTTCACGGTGGCCGACATCCGGCCTCCGCACATCGACCAGGTTCCTCCGACGGTTCACATCTACCACACGCGCTACGTCTTCGTGTACCGGTCGACGCCGCAGGTGGTCTTCGTCGGTTACACTCCGGGTTTCGTCGGGGTGTACCGCCATCGCGGCGTGGTGGTCTTCGGCACGGGCTTCGTCTACCGCCCCTGGGTCGGACCCACCGTCTTCTTCGCGCGCCCGGCCACCTTCGGCGTCCGCGTGGTCTACAACCCGTGGACCGGTTTCGGCTTCGTGGTCAGCCCGGCGACGCCGTTCATCACGGTCGGGATTCACTTCCACCCTGCCTGGGGGCCCCGCCCGCGCCCGCCCGGCTGGTGGGGGCCGGTCGTCTATCGCCCGGTGTTCATCATCCCGCCCTCGCGCCACGGCTGGCACAGGCCTCCCCCGGGGTTCCGGCCCCCGCCTCCCGGCGTCCGTCCGCCCCCGCC
>JBAVCR010000328.1:0-1764 GCA_049586815.1 Anaeromyxobacteraceae bacterium | reverse complement strand
GCGGGGACGGCCGCGCGGCGCCGCAGGGCCGCCCGGCCCCGCTCGGCGACGGGCAGCGGGGACTCGCCGCTCGCCGCCATCTACGCCGCGGTGCACCGCCTGAACGAGCGCAGCGGCGCGGTGGTGGTGCGGCTCGAGTAGTCGCCGCGCCGCCCGCGGCCTCAGGTGAAGAGGCCGTCGAGCTTGCGCTCGATGTCCTCCTCGACCTTCTGGCGCATCGAGCCGGGCACGAGCATCGGGTACTTCATCTCCACCACGACCTCGCCGTGCTTCACCGAGAAGGTGCCGGTGATGCCCATCTTCGAGACCTTTCCGGAGCGAAGCGCGTCGTCCTTCTTGTAGTCGAGCGACATCTTCTCGGCGATCCGCGCCATCATCAGGTGGACCTTCTCGAAGATCTCGTCGTCCTTGCGTCCGGCGTACTTCCGGGAGATGCGGGCCATCACTTCTCCTTCCTGGAGGTCTGGTAGCGGGTCGGGTCGGGAACGCCGGCCTCCTCGAAGCCCCTGCGCCGCAGGATGCAGGCGTCGCAGCGGCCGCAGGCGCGGCCCCGCACCGGGTCGTAGCAGGTGAGGGTGAGGTGGTACGGCACGCCGAGCCGCGTGCCGAGCCGGACGATGCCGGCCTTGGAGAGGCGCAGGAGCGGGGCGTGGATGCGGGTCCGGCCGCCCTGGACGCCGGCCCGGGTGGCGAGGCGGGCCACCTTCTCGTAGGCGCGCAGGAACTCGGGGCGGCAGTCGGGATACCCGGAGTAGTCGACGGCGTTCACGCCGATGAAGATGTCGCTCGCGCCGAGCACCTCGGCCCAGGCGAGCGCGAGCGAGAGCATCACCGTGTTGCGCGCCGGCACGTAGGTGACGGGGATGTCGCTCCCCATCTCCGCCTCGCCGCGCCCCTTGGGCACGGCGATGGAGGAGTCGGTGAGGGCCGAGCCGCCGAAGAGGGAGAGGTTCACCCGGGCCACGCGGTGGCTCGCGGCGCCGAGGGCGCGGGCCACGCGGCGGGCGGCGGCGAGCTCCCCCTTGTGCCGCTGGCCGTAGTCGACGCCGAGGCAATGGGCCTCGAAGCCCTTCTTCCGCGCCACGGCGAGGACGGTGGAGGAGTCGAGGCCGCCCGAGAGCAGGACGACGGCGCGGCGCGGCCGGGGAGGACCTTTCCTTCGTGCCTTCATCGGGGGAGGATTCTAAGGCGTGCCGACCGTCTTCGCCGTGAGGTCGTAGCCGTAGCTGCAGGCGACCTGGCAATCGCAGGGCACCGGGGGAAGCGGAGCGACCGGGGGCGGCGTCACGCTCACCGTCTGGGTCCCCGTGAACCCGGAGAAGCCGCCGGCGTCCGGGACGAGCGCCCCCTGGATGCGCTCCTCGATGATGACCGGGCAGGAGCAGCCCTGGAGGGAGTTGGGCGGGCAGAGGCAGCGGCCGACGCTGGCGGCCTCGGCGGTGGGGCAGGTGCAGCCGGCCACGCTGCCGGTGACGCTCACGTAGGCCACGTCGACGTCGAGGCCGGTGTGGGTGCCGAGCCGGGGCTCGGCGTGGGGCGCCTGGATGCAGATGGCCGCCTCGCTCGCGCCCGGCCCGAAGTTCACGAGCGCGGTGAAGGCGAGCGGGTTGTTCACCTGGTAGGCGGGACTCCCCGGCTGGGCGAAGAAGCAGTCGCTCGCCTTCACCACCTGGTCGGCGGCGAAGTCGAACGTCCCCTGTCGATCGCCCGGGCAGGGGATCGGGTTCGGGACGGCGTAGACCTCGCAGCCGCAGAGGAGGAGGG
>JBAVCR010000327.1:0-9464 GCA_049586815.1 Anaeromyxobacteraceae bacterium | reverse complement strand
CGCCCACGGCGCGCGCCATCGCCGCCGGCCCCGTGGCCGGCGACGGCGCCGGCGACCTCGTGATCCTCGAGGCCGACGCCATCGCCCTCCACCGAGGGAGCCCCGGCGGTCCCGGGATCGCGGAGCGAGCGTCCCTCCTCGGCCCGGCGACCGGCATGGCGCTCGCGGACCTGGACCGCGACGCCCTGCTCGACGTGGCGGTGGTCGTCGAGCGGCCGGGAACCGGCTTCCACCTCGGGGTGTACCGGGTCGACGGGAACGACCGCCTGACGTTCAACCTGGACCTGGCCACCGACTTCACCGGCGCGGGACGACCCTGCGCGGGCGACGTCGACGGCGACGGGTCGCCCGACCTCGTGGTCCTGACCTCCAGCCCCGACGCCCCGGTGCTCGTCCTGCGTGGACGGGGCGACATCACCTTCTCCGCCCCGGAGGTGGCCGGGACGGCCGTCTCGACGGGCGCCGACACCGTGCCCCTCTGCGCCGACCTCGACGGCGACGGCCGCGCCGACCTGGCGCTCGTCCAGCCCGGACGCTCGCCCGGAATCTCGGTCCTTCGCTCCCTGGGGGCGTCCTTCGAGCCGGGTCACGCCCTCGACGTCGCCGCGGTCGACGCCGCTGCCGGCGACCTCGACCGGGACGGCGACGTCGACCTCGTCGTGGCGGCAGCCGACGGGAACCG
The DNA here is from genome assembly GCA_049586815.1 of Anaeromyxobacteraceae bacterium. Lineage (GTDB taxonomy): Bacteria > Myxococcota > Myxococcia > Myxococcales > Anaeromyxobacteraceae > CAIOAK01. The sequence continues at coordinate 8,782 of JBAVCR010000327.1, read as the reverse complement.
GCTCCTCTTCCTCCGCAACCTCGGCGACGGGAGATTCGCCGCACCCGTGGAGGTACCGCTCGGAGGCGCTCCCGCACGGGTCCTGGTGACGGACCTCGACGCCGACCTCTGGCCGGACGTGGTCGTCGCCGGGCGGGACGGGACGGTTGCGGTCCTCCGGAACCAGGGCGGAGCCGTCCAGGCCGTGGGCCGGGCTGGTGCAGCGTCCGGCTCCTGAGCCGGGGTCAGCCGGCGAGGCTGGCGCCGATCCATTCCAGGTACGGCGCGAGCCCGTCCTCCACCGCGACCACGAGCAGCTCGGGCACCTGGTACGGGTGCAGCGCGGGCAGCCGCTCCTTCAGCGCCGGGACGAGGCGCCGCTCGGTCTTGAGGACGAGGAGCGCCTCGGCGTCGTCGTGGATCTCGCCGGCCCAGCGGTAGATGGAGCGGATGGCGGGAACCACGTTGCCGCAGGCCGCGAGCCCCTCCTCGACGAGGGCCCGTGCGATCTCGGCGGCGGAGTCGGCCGTGGGGGCGGTGACGAGGACGACGACGGCGGGGACCATGGCTACATGCCCGCCCCGCGGGAGACGAGCTCCCGCATGATCTCGGAGGTCCCGCCGCCGATGGTGAGCAGGCGCAGGTCCCGCCAGGCCCGGGCCACGTCGGTCTCGACCATGTACCCCTGCCCGCCGTGGAACTGCATGGCGTCGTAGGCGATGCGCTGGGCGAGGTCGCAGGCGACGAGCTTCGCCATCGAGATCTCGCGGAGCGCCACCTGCCCGCGGGCGAAGAGGTCGCAGGCCCGGTAGGTGAGCCAGCGGGCCGCCTCGAGCCGGGAGAGGTGGTCGGCGAAGCGGTGGCGCCAGGCCTGGAAGGTGCCGATGGGGCGGCCGAAGGCCCTGCGCTCCTGGCCGTGGCGGAGGGCGTCGTCGAGGACGAGCTGCGCGCCGGCCACCGCGGTCACGGCGGTCACCAGCCGCTCCCCCAGGAAGCCGGTCATGATGTAGCCGAACCCCTGGTCGACCTCGCCCAGGACGTAGCGGGCCGGGATGCGGCAGTCGTCGAAGAAGAGCACCGCCGTGTCGGAGGAGAGGTTCCCCACCTTGTCGAGCCTGCGGGAGACCTCGAATCCCTTCACGTCGGTGGGGAAGGTGACGAGGGAGATCCCGCCGTGGCCGTCCTCGCCGGTGCGCACGGCGAGCGTGAGGAAGTCGGCGCGCGTCCCGTTCGAGATCCAGGTCTTCGAGCCCTGGACGACGAGCTCGTCGCCCTCGCGCCGGGCCCGGGTGCGCAGCGCCGCGACGTCGCTTCCCGCGTCGGGCTCGGAGATGGCGAGCGCCGCCACCTTCTCGCCGGCGAGCGCCGGGGCGAGGAACTCGCGCTTCTGCTCGTCGGTGCCGAGCTCCCCGATGATCGGCGTGGCCATCTCCCCCTGCACGAGCATCCCGGTCCCGAGCCCCCCGTTGCGGGCGCGGACGAGCTCCTCCGCGTAGGCCACCACGTACCAGTAGTCGAGGCCGGACCCGCCCCAGGCCGGATCGTGCCGGATGCCCAGGAGCCCCAGCTCGCCGAAGCGCCGGAAGAGCTCCCGCGGGAACTCTCCCCGCTCGTCCCAGGTCCGGGCGTGCGGCGCGAGCTCCTTCTCGCAGAATTCGCGGACCACGCGCCGGAAGGCGTCGTGCTCGGCGGTGAAGGGCTCGAAGGCCACGGCGGGGGCGTTCATCCCCCCCATCCTAGCTCAGGGAGGCGGCGAGACCGTGGCCCGCTGCCCGAGGGTGGTCGCCCAGGCCACCCCGGCGACCGACACGGCGATGCCGAGCAGGCCCACCGGCGTGACCACCTCGCCGAGGAGCAGCGCCGCGAGGAGCACCTGGGCGATGGGGGTGAGCTGCAGCCAGGCCGCCGCCTCCCCCACCGAGAGGGCGCCGTAGGCCTCGGTCATGAGGACCTGGGCCGCGAAGGCGGAGAGCGCCATCGCCACGGCGAGCGCCCAGGGGACGAGCCCGGCGGGCCAGGGGTCGAGCGCGAAGGGCAGGACCACCGGCAGGCCGGCGAGGCAGAAGAAGAAGAAGATGGTGGGTGCGTTGTCGGTGCCCCGCATGGCGCGGATGACGTTGGCGCTCACCGCGGCGAAGAGCGCCGCCGCGAGCGCGGCGCCCTCCCCCCACCCCAGCCCGAGCCGGAGCGTGCCGTTCCCGAGCACGAGCGCCACGCCCGCCGTGGCGAGCCCGATGGCGAGCCAGAGGCGTCCCCGGGGGCGTTCCCGGAGCGCGAAGAGCGCGAAGAGCGTCGCGATGGCCGGGAAGAGGTTGTAGATCATCCCCGCCTCCCCGGCCGGGATGCGCGAGAGCGCCGCGAAGTAGAGCACCACGACGAGGCCGCCGGAGATGCCCCGGGTGACGAGCAGGCGGACGTTCCGCGGGCGGTAGAGGGACGGGCGGACGGCAAAGACGGCGAGGCTCGCCGCGGCCCCGACCCCGAACCGGACCACCGAGAGCTGCCCCGGCGTGAAGCGCGCCGGCCCGGTGGAGAGCATCCTGCCCAGCACCGCCATGAGCCCGAAGAAGACCCCGCAGCCCACGAGCTCGAGGCGGGCCAGGACCCGCGCGCGGCGGATCGCGGGGCTCAAGCCTCCTCCGGCTCCGGTGGGCGGTGCCCCAGCACCGACCCGTAGACCACCCCGGCGATGCCCAGCGCCACGCCGAACATCCCGATGGTGGAGAGGGTCTCGCCGAGGACGCTCGCCGCCCAGAGGTAGCTCGCCACCGGCGTGAGCTGCTGCCAGACGGCGGCCTCGGCCACGGTGAGCGCGCCGTAGGCCTCGGTCATGAGGAGCTGGGCGGCGAAGGAGACCACGCCCGCCGCCATGGCGAAGATCCAGGCGTGGTGGTGGAAGCTCCAGGGGCCGACCGAGAGGGGCGCCGAGACGATGAGCCCCCCCACCGTGAAGGCGAAGAAGATGGTGGGCGCGTTGTCGGTGGCGCGCAGGGCCCGGATGGAGGTGACGGCCCCGGCTCCGAGGAAGGCCGACGCGATCCCGACCCACTGGCCCCAGCCCATGGTGAAGCCCACCTGGCCGCCGCCGACGACCAGGTAGACGCCCAGGCTGGTGAGCCCGAGCGCGAGGAGCAGGTGCCAGGTGGGCCGCTCTCCCAGCGTGAAGTAGGAGATGGCCACGGCGATGACCGGAAAGGTGTTGTTGAGGAGCGTGGCCTGCCCGGCCGGGATGAGGGAGAGCGCGTAGAAGTAGAGGAGCGCCGCGAGCCCGCCCAGCAGACCGCGCGTGACGAGGAGCCCCTTGCGGACCGGGCGGAAGGTCCCCGGCCGGAGCTGGAACAGGCCGAGGGTGAGCGCCGTCCCCACCGCGAAGCGCACGGTGGCGACCTGGGCCGCTCCCAGCCCCTCGATGGAGGCGATGCGGGCGAGGACCGCGAGGAGGCCGAACAGCGCCGCGGCGAGGAAGAGCAGGACGCGGGCCCGCGTCCGGGGCGCGAGCCCGCCCAGGAACGGCCGGCGGGAGGAGCCCGGGCTACCCATCGGTCCCGAGCGCCTCGGTCTCGCGCCGGAGGGCGTCGGCGAACGCCACCGCCGCCGCGCGCGTCACCGGCCAGCGGAAGAGCGCGGCCTCGGCCCCCTCGCGACGGGGAGCGCCGGCCGACTCGGCCAGGAAGAGCGCCAGGTCCATCCCCACCTCGGCGAGCAGGAGCTGCCCCTGGCCCTCGGGGATCCCGATCTGGAGCCCGAGCGCGCCGTCGCCCGACTGCCAGGCGAAGCCCGGCGCCGTCCCCTGCAGGAGGTCCTGGAGGGCGGCGTGGAGGGTCCGCTCGGACCCGGCCGGGAGGTGGACGACGGGGAGCCGGACCACGGGCCACCACTCCCCGTCGCGGGCATCCCGGTACTCGATGGACGCGGAGGCGAGGATCCTGCCCCCGGCCTCCCGCTGGACCGGGTCGAGGCGGAGGCGGATCGCCCCGGAATCGTTGGCGAGATCGGCCATGGGGATCGCTCCCGTATCAGGTTTCCGTGCGGTAGCCAACGCATGGCGCGGGGATTAAGTAGGGTCGGATGACCGAGCCCGACACCATCAGCGTCAAGGGTGCCCGCGAGCACAACCTCAAGTCGGTCGACGTCGAGATCCCGAAGAAGCGGCTCGTCGTCTTCACCGGCGTGTCCGGTTCCGGGAAGAGTTCCCTCGCCTTCGACACCCTCTACGCCGAGGGGCAGCGGCGCTACGTCGAGTCGCTCTCCTCCTACGCCCGCCAGTTCCTCGGCCAGATGGAGAAGCCGCGCTACGACACGCTGCGCGGCCTCTCCCCCACCATCTCCATCGAGCAGAAGGCCGCCTCCAACAACCCGCGTTCCACGGTGGGCACCATCACCGAGGTCCACGACTACCTGCGCGTGCTCTACGCCTCCATCGGCGAGCAGCACTGCCCCTCCTGCGGGCGCAAGGTCGGCAAGCAGACCCCGCAGCAGATCGTCGACGCCATCCTGGAGATGCCGTCGGGCTCGCGCATCCTGGTCCTCGCCCCCCTGGTCCAGAACCGGAAGGGGGAGTACCGGGAGCTCCTCGGCGACGCCCACAAGCGCGGCTTCTCCCGGGTCCGGGTCGACGGCATCGTCCACTCGCTGGAGGAGCGGCTCTCCCTCGACAAGAAGCTGAAGCACGACATCGAGCTGGTGGTCGATCGCCTGGTGGTGAAGGAGGGCATCCGCGGCCGACTCACCGACTCGGTGGAGACGGCGCTCCGGGAGGGCAAGGGCACGCTGGTCGTGGCCGACGCCGAGAAGGAGCAGAAGGTCGGGCCGGGCATCGACCCCGAGGAGTACAAGAAGCACGACCGCTTCTTCTCCGAGCTGAACGCCTGCCCCACCTGCGGGATCTCCTTCGGCGAGCTGGCGCCGCAGGCCTTCTCCTTCAACAGCCCGCTCGGATCCTGCACCGAGTGCCAGGGGCTGGGCACGCGCCCGGAGATGGACGCGGACCTCATCATCCCCGACCCGTCGCTCACCATCCGCGACGGCGCGGTCGAGCCCTGGGCGAGCGGCATGGAGCGGGGCGAGGGCTGGACCTTCGAGTTCGTGGAGCACCTCTCCCGCTCGCTGGGGATCGACCTCGACACCCCCTGGGCGAAGCTGCCGAAGCAGCACCGCGACGTGATCCTCCACGGCACCCAGGCGGCGGGCGTGAAGGGCTACCGCATCCAGTGGGAGGGGGTGCTGAACCAGCTGTACCGGCGCTTCAAGGGCACCGGCTCGGAGGCCATGCGCCGCTACTACATGCGCTTCTTCTCCGACAAGCCCTGCCCGGCCTGCGGCGGCGAGCGCCTGCGCGCCGAGAGCCGCGCCGTGCGGATCCGCGGCGTGGGAATCGTCGAGCTGTCGCGCATGACCATCCAGCAGACGCTCGCCTGGCTCGACGGGCTCGCGCTCCGCGGCGCCGAGGCCCGCATCGCCGAGGAGCTCCTGAAGGAGATCCGCAACCGGCTCCGCTTCCTCGTCGACGTCGGGCTCTCGTACCTCACCCTCGACCGCCCCGGCCCGTCCCTCTCCGGGGGCGAGAGCCAGCGCATCCGCCTCGCCTCGCAGATGGGCAGCGAGCTCACCGGCGTCATCTACATCCTCGACGAGCCCTCCATCGGCCTGCACCAGCGGGACAACGGGAAGCTCCTCGCCACGCTGAAGCGGCTGCGCGACATCGGCAACTCGGTGATCGTGGTGGAGCACGACGAGGAGACCATGGAGTCGGCGGACTGGATCGTCGACTTCGGCCCGGGGGCCGGCGAGCACGGCGGCCGGGTGGTCTCGGCCGGCACGCCCGCCCAGGTCATGGCCGATCCGGCCTCCCTCACCGGCGCCTACCTGTCCGGGCGCGCCGAGATCCAGGTCCCGGAGCGGCGCCGCCCGGTGGAGAAGGCGCGCATCACGGTGGCCGGGGCCACCGAGAACAACCTGAAGGACGTCACCGTCTCGTTCCCCCTTGGCTGCTTCGTGGCGGTCACCGGGGTCTCCGGCGCGGGCAAGTCCACCCTGGTGAACGGCATCCTGCAGCCGGCCCTCACCCGGCTCCTGCACGGGACCCGCGAGGCCCCGGGCCGGCACAAGTCCATCGCCGGCCACGAGCAGATCGACAAGGTCATCGACATCAACCAGCAGCCCATCGGCCGCACGCCGCGCTCCAACCCGGCCACCTACACCAAGGTCTTCGACCTGGTGCGGGACGTCTTCGCCCAGACCCCCGAGGCCCGCGCCCTCGGCTACCTGCCCGGCCGCTTCAGCTTCAACGTGAAGGGGGGGCGCTGCGAGGCCTGCCAGGGCGACGGCATGAAGCTCGTGGAGATGCACTTCCTCGCCGACGTCCTCGTGCCCTGCGAGGTCTGCCAGGGGAAGCGCTTCAACGAGGCCACGCTGAAGGTGCAGTTCAAGGGCAGGAACATCGCCGAGGTCCTCGACCTCTCGGTGCGGGAGGCGCTCGAGGTCTTCGCGAACCACCGGGAGATCCAGCGCATCCTGCGCACCCTCGACGACGTCGGGCTCGGCTACGTGAAGCTCGGCCAGCCCTCTCCCACCCTCTCGGGCGGCGAGGCGCAGCGCATCAAGCTCTCCCGGGAGCTCGCCCGCGTCGGCACCGGCCGCACGCTCTACATCCTCGACGAGCCCACCACCGGCCTGCACTTCGACGACGTGAAGAAGCTGCTCACCGTGCTCGACCGGCTGGTCGACGCCGGGAACTCGGTCATCGTCATCGAGCACAACCTCGACGTCATCAAGTCGGCCGACTGGGTGGTCGACCTCGGGCCCGAGGGCGGCGAGGACGGGGGCCGGGTCATCGCCGAGGGGACGCCGGAGGAGGTGGCGCGCGTCCGCGCGAGCCACACCGGCCACTACCTCGGCCAGGTGCTCTCCCGGCACCGGGCCCGCGGCGCGGCCCGCCTGGGCGCGTAGGGCGCGGAGACACGAAGGCCCCGACCGGCGTCGCCGGACGGGGCCTCGATCACTGCCGGGAAGCTGCCGGGACTAGGCGGCCTTCGCCTTCGGCTTCTCGGTCTTCTCCGTGCACTTGCACTTCTCGCCGCACTTGCAGTCCTTCGCCTCCTTGGCCCCGCAGGCGCAGGCGGCCGCGACGAGCAGCTGGGACGAGGTGCCGGCCGAGGCCTTGGGCTTGTCCTGCTTGTCGCCGTGCTTCTCCTGGCACTTGCAGCCCTTGTCGCACTTGCAGTCCTTCGGGTCCTTCGCGCCGCACTTGCAGTCGGCGGCGGCGAGCAGCAGCGTCGAGGAGGTGTCGGCGGAGGCCTTGGGCTTGTCGGTCTTGTCGCCCGGGTGGTTGCCGTGGCACTTGCAGCCCTTGTCGCACTTGCAGTCCTTCTCGGTCTTCGCGCCGCACTTGCAGTCGGCGGCGGCGAGCAGCAGCGTGCCGGACTTGGCGGCCTCGGCCTTCTTCTCCTGGGCGGGGGCCTGCTGCTTCGGCTGCGCCGGGGCGGCCTTGTCGGCCTTCTTGTCCGACTTCTCGGTGGCGTTCGCCTTCTTGTCGCAATCGCAGGCGGCGGCGGGGGTGGCGACCGCGAGCGCGAAGGCGCCGGCGATGCCGAGGGCGATGTTCGTGATCAGACGACGGGTCATGGATCGGCTCCTGGATCGATGGCTGGACACGTCGCCCCCGCGGGTGGAAGCGCTCGCGCAGCAGTTGAGCGGGGTAATATGTAGGGAAATCCGGGGCGTGGTCAAGCCACCCCGTACCGATAGGGTGTAAGCGACGTTGTCGGCCCGGGGGGCCGCGTGTAGATTCCGCCATCGATGCCCATGGAAGACCCAGACCGGATCCTGGCCCTGCTCCGGGACCCGAACGTCGGCAGCCAGGAAGTGGCCGACGAGACCGGCCTGGCCCGCGCCGAGTGCGCCCGGGCGGCCCGCCTCCTCGTCGGCCTCGCGAAGGCGCGGCCCGAGGAGATCGCCTCCCTCCCGCCGCCCCTCGCCACCGCTCTTCTGAAGGCGGCCGTCGGTTCCGGCAAGGTCGAGGTCCTCACCGCGCTCGCCGCCTCGGCCGACAAGGTGCTCTCGAAGGAGGCGAAGCGGGCCCTCCACGTGCTGCGCACGCGCGGCGTGGACGTCCCGGAGCCAGCGCGCGCACCTCCCGTCCTCGCCCCCGTCCCGGCGGAGGAGGTCTTCTCCTGCTACGCGTCGTCGATCGACGGCCAGGGGGAGCGGGCCATCTGGATCGCCCGCAACCTCCCGGGGCGCGGCGTCGAGGTCGGCCAGGCGGTGATCTCCGACGTGCACGGCATCGTCGAGCTGCAGGTCGGGGTCCTCGGCCGCAAGGAGTACCGCACCTTCGGGAAGGAGATCGCCGAGCGCGGCCAGTCGATGGGGGTCGGCGAGATCGACCCCGGCCACGCGCGCACCCTCGTCGTGGAGGCCCGCCGGAGGAACGACGCCTCGGGGCGCAACGCACCCGAGGGCGCCGACGCCTGGATCGGGCGCATCGGCCCCGGGATCCCCCTCCCCGATCCGGCCAGCGCGCTGCCCGTGCTGCCCCCGGAGGAGGAGGCCCGGGCCCTCGAGGCCTCGGCCGAGCTCCATGCGCTACCCATGCTGCGCGGGTGGCTGGCCGACGAGGCCCGGCTCCGCGAGCTGGCGCTGCGGCTCGACGCCATCGCCGCCGAGCCGGGGGAACCGGCCGGACGCGAGGCGCGCATGGCCGAGGCCATCGCCGAGGCCCTCGAGGCCTGGCTCGACCAGGCCAGCCGCGAGCGCCTCTCCTCCCGGCTCCTCGCCGTGGCGACCCACCTCGCCGGCCTGGGGC
>JBAVCR010000326.1:0-4134 GCA_049586815.1 Anaeromyxobacteraceae bacterium | reverse complement strand
TCGCTTCAGCCGTGCCCGCGGGCTACGGCGTCTTGAACGTCGCCCACGGACTCTTCGCCGCGTTCATCTTGAACGAGCAGGTGCCCGTCCCGATGCAGACCACGCCCCAGCCGGAGAAGGACGAGCCGGCGTTCGGCGCCGCGGTGAGCACCACGGCGGCGCCGTTCGCCACCGTGGCCGTGCAGGCCGTCGCCCCGCAGGTGAAGGCGATGGGGCTTCCCGCCGCCGTTCCGGTGACCGTCCCGGTCGCCGTCCCCTTCAGCTGGACGCTGAGCGGGAAGCTCGACGGCGCGAACGTCGCCGTCACGCTCCGGGCCGCGTACATCGGGACCACGCACTTCTTGTCGACCGTCACCTGGCTGCAGCCGGCCCAGGCGGTGAACACCGAGTTCGCCGCCGGGGTGGCGGTGAGGGTCACGGTGGAGCCGGACGTCTCGTTCGACGTGCAGCCCGCGGAGGAGCCCGTCGTGCAGGTGATCCCCGAGCCCGTGACCGTTCCGGAGCCGGAGCCCGGGAGCGTCACGGTGAGCGGGAAGGTGGGATCCCCGAAGGTCGCCCCGACGCTCGTCGCGGCGCTCACGGTGATCGCGCACGTCGGGGTCGTCCCCCGGCACGCGCTCCCGGTCCAGCCCTTGAACACCTTGCCGGGGCTGGGTGTCGCGGTGACCGTGACCGGGGTTCCCGACACGTAGCTCGCGCTGCAGCCCGTGGCGGCGCCCGCGGCGCAGGAGATCCCGGCCGGGGCCGACGAGACCGTCCCCGGCCCGGTGACGATCACCGAGAGGGTCTGGCTCGAGGGCTGGAACGTGGCCGAGGCCGACTTCTCCGCGTTCATGGTGAACGAGCAGGGGACGGTGCCGGTGCAGACGATTCCCCAGCCCGTGAAGTCCGACCCCGCGTCCGGCGTGGCGGCGAGCGTCACGACCGCGCCGTTCGGCACGGAGGCGGTGCAGGTCGCCCCGCTGCAGGCGGACCAGGGGATCGCCCCGGCCGGTGTGGATACGGCGACCGAGCCGGTTCCCGTGCCACCCCGGGTGAGGGTGAGCGTGAACGCGGTCGGGGGCGGCGGCACCGGGGCCTCGAAGGCCACGGTGACGAGGAAGCCCGGATTCTCGGCGCCCGACGTGGGGACTCCGGCGGCCGCGGTGCAGCTGAGGCCGTCTCCGCTCGGCGTGCAGCCCGTCCAGGCGGGCGTGGTGCCCGGTCCCGGAGATGCCGTGAAGGTCACGGTCGACCCGGGCACGGCGTCGAAGCCGGTCGTCCCGCTCGCCGCAGAGAAGGTCTCCGCGCCGTTCGAGAGGGTGCCCACGCCCGTCACGCGGACGAGCACCGGCACCGCGCGGGCGGTGAGGCGATCGGCACGGGACTTGGTGTAGCCCATGATCTGGTAGTGGCTGACGTAGGACGGCTTGCCCGCGTCGGGGTTCGGGACGGTGCCCGCCTCGTCGAGGAAGTCGTACTGCGCGGGCTCGTGGAGCTGCTGGCCGTGGAAGAACGCCGAGTCCGTCCCGTGGCAGTCGTTGCAGCCGCCGGCCCCGTACGGACCGGGGTTCACGACCGGGTTGGCGTCGTCACGCTTCACCACGACGTTGTGGTTGACGGCGAAGTCGTGGCTCTCGCCGACCGCGCTCTCGAAGTACTCCACCTCGCCCGCGTCGTTCAGGAAGTACACCTTCTCGGCGCGGACCAGGACCGGCTTCAGGACGATGTCGTTCTGCGTGGTGTCGGGGTTGGCGGTGTCGGCCGCGTCGCGCATCGTCTCGAGGAAGACCTTGATCTCGGCCTTCCTGTGGAGGACCGGGGCGCCTGAGGCCACCTTCGAGCCGGGGGTGAGGACGAGCGAGGCCAGCCGCGCCGAGCCCGCCGCGTAGTTGTTCGCGAGGGCCTTGCGCACGAGCCGCAGCGGGATGGGGCGGATGACCGCCTGGTCCCCGGTGCCGCTCAGCCATTCGCCGAACCACGCCGTGTAGAGCGGCTTCACCGTGGTCAGCTTGCCCTTGTACCAGCGCACCGCCGGGTACCAGCGGAAGGGCCTGCTGCCCGCCGCGGAGGTGTAGGGCGGCGTCCAGCCGGCCAGATCCCTGGACGGATCGAGCGGGTCGGTGCCCAGGTACGCGCTCCAGACGGAGACGTTCTGGGTGCCGTTCGAGGACATCTCGATGACGAGCTCCGGGATGTCCTGCGTCGGCGTCGCGAGCCCGTCGTCGTCCATGTGGCGGATGTGGCAGGTCTGGCACTTCATGAAGCCGAAGTGGAATCCGGGGATGGCGGCGTGCTTCGCCGTCGGATTCGGGGCCTGCAGGTCGGCGCCGCCGGTGTGGCAGTCGGCGCAGTCCTTCACGGTCCCGTCGAGGTCGTTCCGCACGGAGCCGATCGTGATGTCACCCTTCCCGATCTGGTGCGGATTCGCCTTGGCCATCCCGAGCGAGTCGTTGACGCCGTCGTTCGGGGCCTCGTGGCAGCGGGTGCAGCCCACGCCCTTCTGCACGTGCACGTCGGTCGTGGCGAGCAACGTCCGCCCGGACTTCTTCCCGTCCGGCACGGAGTGGCAGAGCCGGCAGTTTCCGTCCTGCGAGCTGCCGATGACGGCGGCAGGGATCAGCAGGTTTCCGCTGGCGTCGGTCGCCAGGGTTCCCGCCGTGATGCCGAGGCCGTAGTTGATGGTCGCCGCCGATCCCATGGGCGGGGACTGCCCCGCGACGTAGGTCACCGTGGCCCAGCCTGCGCCGGCGGTGGGCGCCGCGTCGAAGTTCGCGACCCCCGCCATCCCCGTCTGGCTGAAGCCACGGAGGAGCGCGGAGCGCTTGTGCCAGGAGACGCCGGCGTTGTGGTTCGCCGTGCCCGGGGCGGTCGCGAACCGGGTCATGTGGCACATGAGGCAGTCGGCCTCGGTCACGCCGTTCTTGGCCCAGTTCGCCGTCGAGGGCACGCCGGTGGAAGGGTTGATGAAGCCGTAGTCACCGTCGAGCTGGGCCGTGGCCGGGAGCGTGGCCGCGTCGTTGTACCCGTAGGTGCCGGTGTTCCTGTCGTAATAGAGCTTCCCGTTGCGGTCGTACTGCATCGCCGCGCCGCCCGGGTGGCACACGCCACAGTTGGCCGTGAAGAAGAAGGAGGACTTGTCCATCGCCGTCGTCGTCGTGTTGCTCTTTCGAGCCAACTGGCTCGAGTCGGACGAGGGGGGTCACCACTTGCCGTACATGCCGTCGCTGAGCAGCCAGGTCTTCACCGGGCTGTAGTTGTCGGCGACGGTGATGTTGGAGTTGGACGTCCCCTTCCCCTGCTGGAAGTGGTAGCCCTCGGTGATCTTCGCGACGTCGTGGCAGGCCCCGCAGGTCCGCTCGGGGCTGTAGGGGGTGGTGCTCGCCGGCGTGAGCGGGTTCCCGCTGCGGTCCCTGAGCGACACCGGGTTGGTGGCGTGGTAGTTCGACGCCGCCAGCGACGACCTGCTGGCGACCGGTTTCGTGGCCTCTGTCCGTGCTCCGGTCTGCGGGGCCTCGGTGCCGCATGCGGCGCCGATCAGGCCCACGAGACCGAGCAGGAGCGCGTGCCTCTTGCGCCCCCGATTCGGGTTGTCGTGATTCACGTTGTCCCCTCCGGCCCGCGCCTGACGACGCGGGGATGGAATTGCTCGTTCGAAACGGCTGGATCTGCGCCGCGTCGCGAGAGCATCCGTCGTGCCGGAAGGCGGGGCGCACCCGTTGCGGAGCTCCCTGGGTGGCTTGCCCCAAGGGGACGCGGAGGTGGGTGGACTCACGCAGCCGGACGCAGCGGGGACGTCCGGAAGTCCCGGTGAGGTTCCTGCGATGGGGGAGGGTGGCGCGCGCGCGACGTTCACGGGGCCGTGAACGGCAACGTTGCCGTGAACGTTCAGCCGGAGGATGGCGCGTAGGCGCGCGCCGCCTCCTCGCCGGAGAGCACCCGGAGCGCCCCCTCGGCGAGGGCGCCCATCTCGTCCTCGCCGGGCAGCACGACCACCGGCGCGATCCAGGCCACCTGCCGCCGGATGGGGTCGACCACGCCGGCCTGGTGCGCCATCCCCCCGGTGAGGATCACCGCGTCGACCGACCCCCCGAGCGCCACCGCCATGGCGCCCACCGACTTCGCCACCTGGTAGGCCATGGCCCGGACCACGAG
>JBAVCR010000325.1:0-1519 GCA_049586815.1 Anaeromyxobacteraceae bacterium | reverse complement strand
CTCCCTCCCGGGCGGCGTCCCGGTCGGCGCCGGGCGCGAGCTCGATCCAGAAGAAGCGCCCCGAGGAGTCGGAGCGCGCCGCCGTCACTCCGGGAACCGCGTCGAGTCGCGCCAGCACGGGCGCGAGCACGGTGCCTCAACCGAGGCCCGTGACCGGTCCTCAGCCGAAGCCGGTCGCGTGGAGGACGAGGAGATCCATCGCCGGAGGATAGCGCATGCGGTTGCGGGAACGGGGCGCTCGTGGGCGGTCTCCGGGCAACGGACCGGCGACGCGAGCAATCAGGGGCGGGCCCGTCCGGGGTTCGCGGCGATCACCTTGCGGTACACGCCGAGCAGCCGGTCGGCCGACGCCTGTACCCGGTATTTCTGCGCCGCCTCCCGGTACGAGACCCGGGCCCGGGCCAGCGCGTCGGGGTTCTCGATCCAGTGGTCGATGCGGCCGGTGAGCTGCTCCCGCGACCCGGCGTCGAAGAGGAACTCGTCGGAGAGCGCGAACTGGGGCGTGGCGCTGAGCGGCGAGCGCGCGATCACGCAGGGCAGGCCGCAGGCCATGGCCTCGAGCACCGACATGCACTCCACCTCCACGTCGGCGGCGTGCACGCACAGGTCGGCGCCGCCGTAGTACCGGATGAGCTCGTGGGGCTTCAGCCAGAGGAAGACGGGGGCGTGGGTGAGGGTGCTGCCCTGGGCCTTCAGCCTCTCCTTCAGCGGGCCGTCGCCCAGCACCACGAGCTGGATCGACTTCTCGTGCCGCGAGGCGCGGATGGCCTCGATGAGCAGGTCGTGCCGCTTCTCGCGAGCGAGGCGCCCCACCGAGAGGATGGTGAACTTCCCGGGGAAGCGCTCGCACTCCTCGGGAGGGAGCGGCCGGTAGTCGTCCGGGACGCCGTTCGAGATCACCGTGGAGGGCACCCGCAGGCCGTAGCGGCGGAGCTCCCCCTCCGCGAACGCGCTCGGGCAGATGACGTCGTCGGAGCGGTTGTAGGTGGTCCCGAGGAAGAGCTGGTACAGCCAGCGGACCATGGCCGCGTTGCGGATCCCCACGTTGTGGAGCAGGTGCTCCGCCTGGACGTGGAAGGTCGACACCACCGGGACGCCCAGTTCCCGCGCCGCCGTGATCGCCTTCACGCCCAGGTAGAAGGGGAACTGGTTGTGCACCACGTCCGCCCGGGAGATCACCTCGCGGAGGATGCGCCGGTCGGGCCAGCCGAAGGGCAGGCGCATCTTCTCCATGATGTTCCCCGGCGTGGGGATGACGAACGACTTGAGCGGCGTCTTGCCGGGGGCGGGAACTCCGGTGGCCAGGATCTCCACGGTGTGGCCGCGCGCCCGGAAGATCTCGGTGAATCGACGCGTCGAGACCACGGCCCCGTTGTTCGCGTCGTCCCACGCGTCGATCACCATGGCGATGCGCAGCGGGCGCTCGCCGGGGTCCGCGGCGGTGGCGACGGCGTCGGGTCGGGATTCCATGGCGACGCAATCTACCCCACGGGGGAGCCGGCGCACGGGCGGATTTTCC
>JBAVCR010000324.1:0-1847 GCA_049586815.1 Anaeromyxobacteraceae bacterium | reverse complement strand
GGCCTCCACGGGCGGCGCGGGCAGCGGAATGGGGCCCACGTCCTCCGCGGCGAGCCGGTCCGCCTCGCGGGCGGCCGCGGCGACGGCGGCGTCGACGGCCCGCTGCCGGACGACCCGCATGCCCATGCCGCCCGGGAAGAGCGACTCCGACCAGGCGGCCACGGCCGAGGGGGTCGCCATGTCGGGTACCGCGGCCTCGAGGGCGCGGGCCATGCGGTGGGCGTCGGGGAAGCGCTCCCCCGGCTTCACGGCGAGAGCACGGCGGGCCACGGCGGCGAGCGCCGGGGGAACGCCGAGCGGCTCGAGCATCGGCGCGGCCCGGGAGAGGATGGCCACGTCGGGATCCGGGTCGCGCTCGAAGGGGTTCTCGCCGGCGAGGCAGGCGTGCAGGACGAGCCCGAGGCCGTGGACGTCGCTCGCGCGCGAGGCGGCGCGCGGGCCCCCCATCACCTGCTCCGGGCTCTGCCAGGGCATGAGGTCGGCCGCGGAGCGGGCGAGCCCCACGCCGAACCCGGAGACGAGCGTCACCCCGGAGCGGGCCACGAGCAGGTGGGCCGGGCGCAGCCAGCCGTGCAGGATGGGGCCGCCCTCTTCCCCGTCCTCGTGGGCGAAGTGCACCGCGAAGCAGGCGTCGCGGACGATGCGGGCCGCGATGGGCGGCGGCAGGCGCCCGCCGACGGAGAGGATCTCGGCGAGGGTCTCGCCATCGGCGTGCTCGACCGCGACGGAGAGGCGATCGTCGGCCTCGTCGAGGCCTAGCGGGGGCTGAACGTTCGGGTGATGCAGGGCCTCGGCGGCTCGCGCCACCTGGCGCCACAATCCCTCGCGGGCTGGGGCATCCACACCCGGCAGGTAGATGATCCTGGCCACACGAGGAGCGCTCCCGGACTCCAGGAACAGCCCCAACCCCTCGCCCTCGCGCCCCGGGAAGGATCCCAGGCGCACCACCCGCCCGCCGACCATGTGGGTCATGGTAGCACCATGTAAGCGGGGGTGGGCATTTTTACCCGCAGAATTTTCACGACCTTTCAGGTCGTGCGGGCGACGATCTGACCCCTTGGGACCACGAAGAGGCCCCCCCCGGAGACGCACAGGTCCTGCCCCACCAGGTGGGCGGAGGCCTGGCTCGCGAGGAAGAGCGCGGCGTGGACGCAGTCCTCCACCTCGGCGACGCGCCGGTTCGGCAGCGCGCCGGCGATGAGCGGGCCGATCGTCCGGAGCTCCTCCTCGGCCATCGGCGTCCGCACCCAGCCGGGCGAGACCAGGTTCACCCGCACCGCCGGTGCGAGCTCGACGGCGAGGCTCATGACCAGCGACTGGATGGCGCCCTTCGTCGCGGCGTAGTGGGAGTGGCCGGGCTCCCCGCGCTGCCCGGCGGTGGAGCCGAGGAGGACCACGTTTCCGGGCTCGCCCTTCCGCAGCATGGGGAGCGCCTCGCGCACCAGGTAGAACGCGCTGAAGACGTTCACCCGGAAGATCTCCTCGAGGCGATCGGCCTCGATGCTCCCGATGGCCCCGTCGTTCCAGATCCCCGCCGAGTGGACGAGCTGGTCGAGCCCGCCGAGGAGCCGCGCCGACTCGCGGACGAGGGCCACCGCGCCCGCCTCGGCGCCGAGGTCGGCGCCCACCGCGAATCCCCGGCCCGGAAAGCGGGCGGCCAGCGCCTCGGCCTCGGCCCGGTGGGACCGGTAGTGGATGGCGACCTTCATCCCCTGCTCGAGGAAGGCCTCGGCGATCCCCAGCCCGATCCCGCTGGAGCCGCCGGTGACGAGCGCCCGGCGCCCTTCCAGGTCGAGGTACCGCACCGGCAGCGTCATCGCCCCTTCCCCTTTCGGGCCGCCAGGGCC
>JBAVCR010000323.1:0-2749 GCA_049586815.1 Anaeromyxobacteraceae bacterium | reverse complement strand
GTCCCTCGCGGAGCCGCGGTGCCACGGGGAGGATGCGGGCCGGCTCGGGCCGGCTCTCCTCGGCGCTGCGCGCGAGGTCGGAGAGGGTCACGCGCCCATCCTGCCAGAGGATCCGGTCGCAGCGGTGCAGGAGCTCGGGAAGTCCCGCCCGGGTCGCCGCGGAGATGGCCACGCCGCCCCGCGACGTCGCGACCGCCTCCCCCTCGCCGGGGCGCAGCCGGTCGACCTTGTTGAGGACGAGGAGGCGCGGGGTCTCCGAGAGGCCGAGGTCGCCCAGGATCTTCTCGACCGCCTTCACGTGGTCGTCGAGGTGCGGATCCGCGGCGTCGGCCACGTGGAGGAGCAGGTCGGCGTCGTCGAGCTCCTCGAGGGTGGCGCGGAAGGCGTTCACGAGGTCCTCGGGCAGGTCCCGGATGAAACCCACGGTGTCGGTGATGATCACCTCGCGGTCCCGGGGGAAGCGGAGCCGCCGGCTGGTGGGGTCGAGCGTGGCGAAGAGCTTGTCCTCGGCCAGGACCTCGGAGTCGGTGAGCGCGTTGAGGAGCGTGGACTTGCCGGCGTTGGTGTAGCCCACGATGGAGACGACCGGCAGGCCGCGGGCGTTGCGCCGCTTGCGCCGCACCTGGCGGTCGGAGGAGAGCGCGTCGATGCGCCGCGTGAGCTGGGTGATGCGGTCGCGCACGCGGCGCCGGTCGATCTCGAGCTTGGTCTCGCCGGGGCCGCGTCCGCCGATGCCGCCGGCCAGCCGCGAGAGCGAGTCGTCGCGCCCGACGAGGCGCGGGTAGAGGTACTCGAGCTGGGCCAGCTCGACCTGCAGCTTGCCGTCGGCCGACTGGGCGCGCTGCGCGAAGATGTCGAGGATGAGCTGGGTGCGGTCGAGGATCTTGAGGGCGGTGGCCTCGGCGATGTGGATGGCCTGCGACGGCGACAGGTCGGCGTCGAAGATGATGAGGTCGGCCATGAGCTGCATGGAGCGCAGCAGGATGTCCTCGAGCTTGCCCTTGCCGATGAGCGTGCGCGGATCGGGGTCGCGCCGCATCTGCAGCGAGGCGTCGATCACCTCGACCCCGGCGGTGCGGGCCAGCTCCCGGAGCTCGGCGAGGGAGGCCTCGGCCTCGGCGCGCCCCTTCCCCTTGCCGCCCACGCCCACCAGGATGGCGCGCTCGCGCCCGCCGGTGCGGCGGGCCGCCGAGGCGCGGGCGAACTCCTCCTCGAGGGCCAGCGGGCCGGCCACCGCGTCGTAGTCGAGGTCGTGCACCGACGGTGCGGCCTCGTCCTTCCACAGGGCGCCCTGGGGGTTCTCCGGGACGAGGTGGGCGAGGTGGACCCGGCCCGGCAGGCCGTCCTCGAGGACCTCGAGCGCGGTCACCGAGTCGAGCCGGAGGAGGGCGAGGTCGGTGTGGTCGTCGCGGGTGAGGGGCTCCCCGCGCAGGTGGGTGTGGACGAGGCGCAGGCCGCGCAGGCGATGCGAGCCGGCGCGGGCGCGGCCGACGTCGGGGAGGGTGAGCTTGCCGGCGTCGCCCACCACCACCCACTGGACGTCCCCCTTGCGGTCGAGGAGGACGCCCACCTGCCGGTTGGTCTCGCGGGAGACCTCGGTGAGGTGGCGCGCCAGCTCCGGGGAGACGACCTGCTCGGCGGAGACCCGGCGGCGGTAGGTGCGGCGGAGCGCGTGCAGCTGGCTCTGCTTCAGGCCGAGGGTGTTGCCGTGGACGTCTTCCATGGGATGCGCGGAGCATAGCGGCGGGCCCCCCGCGGGGCCACCGGCGCCGTGGCGCCTGGATGGCTAGACTCTCCGCGGGAGGAGACATGCTGCACACGGACGAGAACGGGCGGATGGGCGGTCCAGGCGGACTGCCGCAGCGGACCACGCCCACCTGGGAGATGGAGCTGCTGCTCTCCGGCGCGCTCGTGTTCGGGCTGGCGCAGCTGCCGCGCGAGGTCGACGCCCTCTTCTATCCGGCCTTCCACCGGCTCGCCGGTGGCGGAGAGATGCTCGCCCTGCTCGCCTGGATCTACGCCAAGGCCTTCCTGCTGACGCTCCTCGGGACCTTCATCCTCCACCTCGCGGCGCGGGGGTACTGGGTCGCGCTGGTCGGGCTCGATTCGGTCTACCCCGGCGGCATCCGCTGGGAGCGGCTCCAGATGGGCCCCTATCTCCGCGCAGCCAGCGGCGGCGACGACCGGGGCGGCATGGCGGCCCGCATCGAGCGTGCCGACAATCGGGCGTCGCGAATCTTCGGGATGGGAATGGGGATCGCCCTCGCCGCGCTGATCCCGCTCCTGCTCGTCGTCGTCGGCGCACTTCTCGACGCCCTGCTTGCCTTGCTTCCCTCCCCGCCGCGCCGCCCCTGGGGGCTGTCGGTGGCCGGGGTGCTTCTCGTCGGCTACGGCCTCCTGTACCTGGTCGACCGGTGGCTGGGCCCGCGCATCCCGGCCGGATCGCCGGCCGGCCGGGCGCTGCAGGGCGCGTTCCGGCGGCTCAGGTGGCTCGGCCTCGGCAATCCCGGGAACGCGCTCGTCGCCATCTTCCAGGGCGCCGAGGGCACCACGCGGACCACGCTGCTGACCGCGGCGGTGCTCCTGCCGGTCATCGCCCTCGTGGCCTTGCAGCTCGTGGCCGAGTCCGGCGGGTGGGACCTGGGGCGGTTCCCGGGCCTGCCGGACGACCGGCCGGGGGCGCAGGAACTCCTCCTGCCGGGCCACTACGGAAACCAGCGGGGGGACGGGAGGACGGCCAATCCAGTGC
>JBAVCR010000322.1:0-5074 GCA_049586815.1 Anaeromyxobacteraceae bacterium | reverse complement strand
CCTGCGAGCTGCTCGACCTCGCGCCTCCCGGGGAGGCGCTCCAGCCCATCAAGCCCACCGGCCGCGGCGCCCTCGAGGCGAAGGCGCTCCGCGAGCCCACCTCGCTCGTGCGCCCGGTGATCGACGGCCGCGACCCCGACTTCTTCGAGTGGCAGGGCGCCGGCCTGCACCGTCCCGGGCTGGGGCGGGGCTCCATGTTCGGGGGCGCCCCGGCCTTCGCCGCGCTCCACTGGGGCTTCGACGAGGCCACGCTCTTCCTCCGCCTCGACCCGGAGACCGATCCCGACGCGCCCCGGGCCGACCGGCTGCGGGTGACGCTGCTCGGTCCTCGCGGGCCGGTCCGGATCGAGTTCGCCCTGGCGCCCGACGGCGTCTCCCGGGCCGGGGTCCGCGAGGGCGGCGGCGAGGTGGGGCGCGCCGTGTGGCGGAAGATCGTGGAGCTCGCGATCCCGCTCGCCCCGCTCGGCCTCCAGCCGGGCGACGAGGCGGTGCTGGCGGTGGAGGCCCTGCACGGCGCCGACGAGCAGGAGCGCATCCCGCGATCCGGCTACCTGCCGCTCTCGGTCCCGGGGCCCGAGTTCGAGCGGATCCACTGGCGCGTGTGATCGCGCCGGCTTTCGATTAAGGTCCAGCCCCCGTGAAACGCCAGGCATCGCTGGGCATCCTCTTCCTCGTCGTCTTCGTCGACCTGCTCGGGTTCGGCATGGTCATCCCGGTTCTCCCGCTCTACGCCAAGACGCTCGGGGCGCCGGAGGAATGGGTCGGCCTGCTCTCCAGCGGCTACTCGGCGATGCAGTTCGTCTTCGCGCCCATCTGGGGACGCCTCTCCGACCGGGTGGGGCGGAGGCCGGTGCTGCTCGCCTCCATCGCCATGACCGCGGTGGCCTTCGCCATGTACGGCTTCTCCACCGGGTTCGCCTGGCTGCTCGTGGCCCGCCTCTTCGCCGGGATCGCCACCGCCAACATCGCCATCGCCCAGGCCTACGTGGCCGACGTCACCACGCCCGAGACCCGGGCCAAGGGAATGGGGCTCATCGGCGCGGCCTTCGGGCTCGGCTTCGTGCTCGGGCCGGCCTTCGGCGGCTTCCTCTCCCGCTGGTCGCTCTCCGCCCCGAGCTTCGCCGCCGCGGGGCTCGCCGCCGTGAACCTGGTGGCCGCCTGGTTCATCCTGGGCGAGCCGGCGCACCGGCAGGCCGCCTCGCACGGGGCGCGCCCGAGGGGGCTCGCCGCGCTCCGATCCGAGCTCAGGAAGCCGGGGGTGCTCGCGCTCATGGTCATCTACTTCGTGGCCATCGCCGCCTTCAGCGCCATGGAGAACACCTACGCGTTCCTGGCCACCGAGCGCTTCGGGCTCGAGACGCAGAAGGTCTTCTACCTCTTCGCTTACATCGGCATCATCGTGGTGATCGTGCAGGGCGGCCTCATCGGGCCGCTCACCCGCCGGTTCGGCGAGAAGACGCTCCTCGTCGCCGGGCTCCTCCTGCAGGCCGTCGCGCTCGGCGCGCTCCCGTTCGTGAGCGGGCTCGGCGGGCTCCTCGCCGCCACCGCCCCCCTGGCGCTGGGGAGCGGCCTCACCTCGCCGACCCTCTCGTCGCTCCTCTCCAAGCTGGCCCGGGACGACGACCAGGGCGGGACGCTCGGGCTCGGACAGTCGGCGGCCGCGGTGGGGAGGGTGGTGGGCCCCGAGGCCGGCACCTGGACGTACACCAACCAGGCCCCCTTCGTCCCGTACCTGGGGGGCGCGGCCCTCATGGCCGTCGCCGCCGTCATCGGAGCGACGCTGCGCCCCGCTCCACCGGACGCCTGATAGACTGCCCCCCGCATGCCCGAGCTGCGCAGGGATCCCATCGTCGGACGCTGGGTCATCATCGCCACCGAGCGGGCGAGGCGCCCGAACCAGTTCCGCCGCGCCGAGGAGCCGCCCGGCGGGCTCTGCCCGTTCTGCCCCGGCCACGAGGACAAGACGCCCGGCGAGGTCTACGTGGCGGGCCGCCCGGCGGTGCCCGCCAACGTCTCCGGCTGGAAGGTGCGCGTCGTCCCGAACCGCTACCCCGCCCTGATGATCGAGGGGGACCTCGATCGCGAGGCGGCCGGGATCTACGACCGCATGAACGGCGTGGGGGCCCACGAGGTGGTGATCGAGACCCCGGAGCACGCGCGCGAGCTCTCCGAGCTCAGCGACGCCGACATCACCGAGGTCCTCTTCGCCTTCAAGGCGCGCGTCGTCGACCTCCGCAACGACCAGCGCTTCCGCTACATCCTCCTCTTCAAGAACCACGGCTCGGCCGCCGGCGCCACGCTCGAGCACTCCCACAGCCAGCTCATCGCCCTGCCGGTGACCCCGCGCCAGGTGGCCGACGAGATCGACGGCGCCCGGCGCCACTACGAGCACCGGGAGCGCTGCATCTACTGCGACATCGTCGGGCAGGAGCGGAAGGACCGCTCGCGCCTCGTCTACGAGAACGAGGAGTTCGTGGTCTTCGAGCCCTGGGCGCCGCGCAGCCCCTTCGAGACCTGGATCGTGCCGCGCCGGCACGAATCCAACTTCGAGGCCGAGCCGAAGGAGCGGCTCGCCTTCGCCGCCCAGGCGCTGCGGACCACGCTCTCCCGCCTGATGACGGGCCTCGGGCGCCCGGCCTACAACTTCATGGTCCACACGAACCCGCTGCGCGACCCGTCGAGCCCCTCCTACCACTGGCACATCGAGGTGGTGCCGGCCCTCACCCAGGTGGCCGGCTTCGAGTGGGGCAGCGGCTTCCACATCAACCCCGTGCCTCCCGAGGAGGCGGCCGACTTCCTGCGCAAGGTCGCGCTCTAGCCGGCCCCCCATGGACGTCCTCTTCGTCTCCTCCGAGGTCGCGCCCTTCTCCAAGACCGGCGGTCTGGGCGACGTCGCGGCCTCCCTGCCGGCGGCGCTCGCCGCCCGCGGCCACCGGGTGGTGGTGGTCACGCCCCGCTACGGCGGGATCGACCCGGCCCGCCACCGCCTCACCCGGCTGCCCGCGACGCTGGAAGCCCGCGGGGAGCACTGCGGCCTGTGGCTCCACCACGGCGGGCGCGGCACGCCGGAGATCCACTTCCTGGAGCACGACCTCTTCTACGGCTTCCGGCGCCACCCCTACGGCGACGGCGGCGTCGACTACCCCGACAACCCGTCGCGCTTCGCCTTCCTGGCGCGCGCCGCGCTCGACCTGCCGCGGGCGCTCGCCTTCCGCCCCTCGGTGGTCCACTGGAACGACTGGCAGACCGGCCTCGGCCCCTGGTTCCAGCGCGCCGAGCACGGGGCCGACCCGTGGCTCGCCGGGACGCGCAGCGTCTTCACCATCCACAACCTGGCCTACCAGGGCATGTTCGCGAAGGCGTTCATGGACGTGGTGGGGCTGCCCTGGTCGATCTTCCGCTTCGACCAGGGCGTCGAGTTCCACGACCAGCTGAACTTCATGAAGGGCGGCCTCTCCTTCGCCGACGCCCTCACCACCGTGTCGCCCAACTACGCCCGCGAGATCCTCACCGTGGAGGGCGGGTACGGCCTCGACACGGTGCTGCGGGGGCGGCGCGCCGACCTCTACGGGATCCTGAACGGGATCGACGTGAGGGAGTGGGACCCGGCCGCCGACCCCCACCTGCCGGCGCGCTACGACCGGCGCGACCTGCGCGGCAAGGTGAAGGTGAAGGCCGCCCTGCAGGCCGAGCTCGGACTTCCCGTGAAGCCGCACGTGCCGCTGGTGGGGCTGGTGGGGCGGCTCGCCGACCAGAAGGGGGTCGACCTCGTGGCCGCGGCCACGCCGGCGCTCCTCCGCTCCGACGCCCAGTTCGTGCTGCTCGGCAGCGGGCAGCGCGAGTTCCAGGACTTCTTCTCCTGGGTGGCCCGGGAGCGCCCCGACCGCTTCGCCGCCCGCATCGGCTTCGACGAGGGGCTGGCCCACCGCATCGAGGCGGGCGCCGACCTCTTCCTCATGCCGAGCCGCTTCGAGCCCTGCGGGCTGAACCAGATGTACAGCCTGCGCTACGGGACGCCGCCGGTGGCCCGCGCGGTGGGCGGGCTCGTCGACACCGTCGAGGACTACGACGGCTGGAAGGGCGGCACCGGCTTCCTCTTCCGGCCGCTCGACCCCGCCGCGCTGGTGGTGGCGACGCGGCGCGCGCTCGACGTCTGGCGCGACGTGCGCGCCTGGCGCGGGATCCAGGAGCGCGGCATGGCGCTCGACTTCTCCTGGGGCCGCAGCGCCGAGCGCTACGAGGCGCTCTACCGCGGGCTCGCGGGCGCCTAGGCGCCGCCGCGGCGCCGCGAGGGCGAGGGGGAGAGCTGGAAGAAGGCGCGGTCGGCCACCCGCTCGGCCCGGTAGGGCTGGTCGAGGTAGAGCCAGTAGCCGGTGCCGTCGCGCTCCACCGCATCGGCGTGGCGCTGCTGGAGGAACCAGAGGCCGGTCTCGGTCACGATGGGTGCGCCGTCACGCACCACGTGGATGAGCCCCCAGGGAGCCCACGGATTGGTGTCCCACATGGGAGATGCCGTACCACGCGGACCCGGGCGCGGCAACGGCCGGGAGACGGCGCGGCCCTCCCGTCACTCCAGCCCGCGGGCGCGCAGGTCCTCGTCGCTCTCGCCGTGCAGGTGGCCGAGCTCGTGGTCCAGGGTGACGCGCACCTGCTCCGCCAGCTGGGCGCGGTCGCGGGCGAAGCGCAGCAGGTTGCGCCGGTAGAGCACGATGGAGCGGCAGGCCGGTCCCTCGCCGGACGGGCAGGGCTCGCCGAGGGAGGGGCCGCGGAAGAGGCCGAGGATGGAGGGAGAGAGCGGCGGCTCCACCGCGGTGAGGTCGCCGTAGGCGGGGATCTCCTCCACCTCCACCGGGACGCCGGAGAGCGCGGCCCGCTCCTCCGCGGGGAGCTCGGCGAGGGCGCGGCGCAGCTCGGCCTCGAAGGCGCCGCGGCTGAGCTCCACCGGCGGCCGGAGGTCGTGGGGCGCGAGCCGGGAGGCGCGCCCGAGCAGGTCGCGGGCCCGCCGCTCGTCGCCGGCGCGCTCGGCGGGCTGCTCGCGACCTATGTCACCTTCGCGCCCTGCTTCCTGTGGATC
>JBAVCR010000321.1:0-5091 GCA_049586815.1 Anaeromyxobacteraceae bacterium | reverse complement strand
CGCGAGGCCGTGCTCGAGGCGGTGTCGCGCGGGCTCGCCGCGCTCAGCCTCGCCACGGTGCAGCTTCGCCAGGACGAGGACTCGATGCTGGTGGAGCGATTCCGGGCGCCTCCCGGCGCCATCACCGTCCTGCGCGCGACGGGCCTCGAGGGCGAGCCGGCCGGCCGGCGGGTCCGCCCCGTGCCCTGGGCCTGGCGCGAGGGGGTCATGTACATCGACGACGCGCCGACGGCCGCCCAGCGCATCGACGGCCTCCCTCCGGGCATCTCCAACGCGGTGCGGGAGGCGCGCCTCGAGCGGGCCATCGCGCTGCGGGTGGGCGACACGGCCGACACCGCCATCGCCGCGGTGGGGGACTGGATCGCCCCGGCCGACGTCCCGGCCTTCCGCCTCTTCGGCGCCCAGGTGACGGCCGCGCTGGCCGCCGCCTCGGCGCTCGCCGCGGTCCGCGCCCGCAACGAGCTCGTGGAGGTCTCTGCCACCGCCCCGGGCCTGGCCGAGTTCTTCGCCCGCGGGAGTGCGGTCGTCCAGGAGGCGCTCGGCGCCGACGCGGTGGCGGTGTGGCTCCTCGACCCGGAGCGGGACGAGCTGGTCCTCGGCCACTTCCGGGGCGAGTCGCCCGACCTGCTCGCGCCCTACGCCCGGGTCCCGGTGGAGGTCTCGCGCTACTTCGCGCCGCTCCTGCGCGGCGGGCGCTCCGAGCTCCTCCAGCTCGAGGACCTCGAGGACCCCGAGCGCAGCGCCTTCGGCCTGGCCGGCTTCCGCAGCTTCGCGTCGGTGCCGCTCCGGATCCGCTCCCAGGCGGTGGGCGTCATGACGGTGGGCTTCCGGCGCCGTCGACTCCCCCGGGAGGCCGCAGTGACCACGCTCCGCGGGCTCTCCGGGCCGTTCGCCGCGGCGGTCGAGTCCCAGCGGCTGGTCGACGACCTGCGACGCCGCGTCTCCGAGCTCGAGCTCATGAACGTCACCGCCATGGCCTCCGCGTCCCTCGACGTGGGCGCACTGCTCGGCGAGGCGCTCGGGCGCATCCTCCAGACCTTCGGCGTCGACATGGGCGGCGCCTACACGCTCGAGGGGGACGCGCTCGTCGCCCATGCAGCCTCCGGCGTGCTCTCCACCGAGACCCGCCAGGCCTTCGCGCGCATCCCGGCCGGCTCCGGGCGGATCGCGGAGGCGCTGCGGCTGCAGCGCCCGGTGAACATTCCCGTGCTCCAGGCCTCGACCCCCTTCGCCCGGAACATGCGCGAGCGGGAGGGGGTGCTCGCCGCCGCCGTCGTCCCCATGGTGGTGAAGCAGCGGGTGCTCGGGCTCCTCGCGCTGGGGAGGCGCCGCCCCGTCCCCTTCCGCGAGGTGGAGCTCCAGCTGCTCTCGGCGGTGGCCTCGCAGATCGGCGTCGCGGTGGAGAACTCCCGCCTCTTCGAGGACCTGACCCGCAGCTACGCCGACCTGGGACGGGCCCAGAAGCAGCTCGTGCACCGCGAGCGGCTCGCCGCGCTCGGCGAGCTCTCGGCGGTGGTGGCGCACGAGGTGCGCAACCCGCTCGGCGTCATCTTCAACTCGCTGGGGTCGCTCCACGCCATCCTCCACCCCGAGGGGGACGCCCGGTTGCTCCTCGACGTGATCCAGGAGGAGGCGGACCGGCTGAACCGCATCGTCGGCGACCTGCTCGACTTCGCGCGCCCCTCCGAGCCCACGCTGCGCGCCGAGCGGCTCGACCGGCTGCTCGACGACTCGGTGGCGGCGGCGCTGGCGCAGGTGCCCGGCCCGGTGGAGATCGTCCGCGCCTACGACGCCGAGCTCCCGCCGGTCCCCGTGGACCCGCACCAGGTCCGGCAGGCCGTGCTCAACCTGGCGGTGAACGCGCTCCAGTCGATGCCGCGGGGCGGGACGCTCACGCTCCGCACCCGCATGGAAGGGGGCTTCGCGGTGGTCGAGGTGGGCGACTCGGGCCCGGGCATCCCGGACGTGCTCCGCCCCCGCGTCTTCGAGCCCTTCTTCACCACCAAGGCCACCGGGACGGGCCTCGGGCTCGCGGTGGTGCGCCGCATCGCCGAGGGGCACGGCGGGTCGGTCGACCTCGGCCCGCCCGGCCCGGGCGGCGTCACCTTCGTCGTGAAGCTGCCGCTCGCCCAGCCGGGCCGGGATAGGATGGCGCAGTCGATCGGGACGACCGAGCCATGACCGCGCCTGCCTCCCCTTCCCCGGCCCCCGCCGGCCGCGTGCTCGTCGTCGACGACCAGCGGAACATGCGGGTCACCACCGCCATCGTCCTCCGCCAGGCCGGGTTCGAGGTCGCCGAGGCCGACGGCGGCGCCGAGGCGCTCGAGAAGCTCGCGGCGGAGCCCTTCGACGTCGTGCTCACCGACCTTCGCATGGGCGCCGTGGACGGGCTCGAGGTGCTCCGCGGCGCGCTCGAGGCCTCGCCGTCCACCCAGGTCATCGTGATGACCGCCTTCGGCAGCATCGAGTCGGCGGTGGAGGCGGTGCGGCGCGGCGCCTACGACTACCTCACGAAGCCCTTCCAGTCGGACGAGCTGCGGGTGCGGGTGGAGAAGGCGCTCGAGAAGCGGCGCCTGCTCGGCGAGGTCAGCCTGCTGGCCGGCGACTTCCGGAGCCGCTACGGCCTGGAGAACGTGGTCGGGCGATCGCCGGCGCTGCGCGAGGTCCTCGACCGGGCCATCCGCGTGGCCGCCACCGACGCCACCGTCCTCCTCACCGGGGAGTCGGGAACCGGCAAGGAGCTCGTGGCCCGGGCCATCCACGCCGGCAGCCGGCGCAGCACCCGCCCCTTCGTCCCGGTGAACTGCGCCGCCATCACCGAGACCCTGCTGGAGAGCGAGCTCTTCGGCCATGCCCGCGGCGCCTTCACCGGCGCGGTGCGGGCCCGGCGCGGCCTCTTCGAGGAGGCGAGCGGCGGCACCCTCTTCATCGACGAGATCGGCGAGACCTCGCCGGGCTTCCAGGCCAAGCTCCTGCGCGCCCTGCAGGAGGGCGAGGTGCGGCGGGTCGGCGAGTCGACCGCCATCCAGGTCGACGTCCGCGTCATCGCCGCCACGAACCAGGACCTCCAGCGCGCCATCGCCGAGAAGCGCTTCCGCGAGGACCTCTTCTACCGCCTCAACGTGGTCCCGCTCCGCATCCCCCCGCTCCGCGAGCGGCGCGAGGACATCCCGCTCCTCGCCCGCCACTTCCTCGAGCGGCTCAACCGGCGCGGCGGGGAGAGCCGGCGCTGGACGGTGGAGGCGCTCGCCCGGATGCTCGAGCACGACTGGCCGGGCAACGTGCGCGAGCTGGAGAACGTGGTGGAGCAGGCGGCCGCGCTCTCGGCCGGGCGCGAGATCCAGGCCTCCGACGTCTCCTTCGGCCACGACGCGCGGAGCGCCTCGACCGGGCCGGGGACCACCCTCGCCGACGCGGTGGCCGCGGCGGAGCGTCGCGCCATCGAGGCGGCGCTGGTGCGCTGCGGCGGCGACCAGGCCCGGGTGGCGCGCGAGCTCGGGGTCTCGGCGACCACGCTCTGGCGCAAGATGAAGCGGCTCGGGGTGGAGTCCCCGGCCGCCACCTCGAGCTAGCCCGGGCCTCCGCTACATCCGCAGGACGGCGGCCCGCGCCCAGGCCGTGAGCGGGTCGGGCGCGAAGCCCAGCACCACCACGACGAGCGCGGCCACCGCGATGGCCACCACCACCGTGGGCGGGGCGGCGACGGGCTCGTCGGCCTCGGCGGGGCGCATGTACATCGCCACCACCACCCGCAGGTAGTAGTAGACGCCCATGATGCTGGTGAGCACGCCGATGACGGCGAGCCCCCAGATCCTGGCGGATGCGGCGGCCTGGAACACCGACAGCTTGGCCACGAATCCCGCGGTGGGCGGCACGCCCGCCAGCGAGAGCATGAAGATGGCCATGGCGAAGGCGAGCCAGGGGCGGCGCGCGGCCAGGCCGTGGAAGCGGGAGATGTCCCAGGTGTCGGCCGAGGTGGCGTCCGGGGTCGGCTCCTTGCGCTCCAGCACCGCCAGCACCGCGAAGGCGCCGATGACCGTGACCGCGTAGGCGGCCAGGTACACGAGCACCGCCGAGAGCCCCTGCGCGCGGGCCGCCGGGGTGGAGGCGGCGATGACGCCGACGAGGAGGTAGCCGGCCTGGGCGATCGACGAGTAGGCCAGCATCCGCTTCACGTTTCGCTGGGGGAGCGCGAAGAGGTTGCCGACCACCATGGTGAGGACGGCGAGCAGCCCGAGCAGGCCTCCCAGCTGGCCGCCGATGGCGTACGGGGTACCGGCCAGCATGGCGAGCACGCCGCGGGTCAGGAAGGCGAACGCGGCCGCCTTCACGCCGGCCGCCATGAAGGCGGTCACCGGGGTGGGAGCGCCCTCGTAGACGTCCGGCGTCCAGGCGTGGAAGGGGACGGCGGCCACCTTGAAGGCGAGGCCGACGAGGATGAGCGCCGTGCCGGCGGCGAGGAGCGTGCCGCCCGTGCCGCGCATGGCCGAGAGCAGCGTGGAGCCGGTGGCCCCGTAGTAGAGCGCCGAGCCGTAGAGCAGGATGGCGGACGCGAAGGAGCCGAGGATGAAGTACTTGAAGGCCGCCTCGGGCGGGCGCTGGCCGCGGCGGGGATAGGCGGCGAGCGCGTAGATGGCGAGGCTCATGACCTCGATGGCCACGAAGGCGAGCAGCAGGTCGGTGGACATGCCGAGCAGCACCATGCCCGACGCGGCGAAGAGCATGAGCGCGTAGTACTCGCCGCGCTCCATGTTGCGGCTCGCGAGCCAGGCGCGCCCGAGCAGGGACGAGAGGACGACGCCGGCGCAGACCACCACGGCGACGAAGCCCGAGAAGCCGTCGCTCACGGCCTGGCCGCCGAAGAGGACGCGCTCCGGGGCGAGCGGGACCGCCACGGCGGCGCCCACGGCGAAGGCGATGGTCAGCGCCGACTGGTAGGCGCGCCCCCCCGAGGAGAGGAACACCTCGGAGAGCAGGAGCGCGAGCGCGCCCACGACGAGGACCATGAAGGGCAAGAGCGCCGCGACGTCGAGACTCGTCGGCATGTCAGTGGCTCCCGTGGGCGGGGGCGGCGTCCCCGGGCGGCGGCGC
>JBAVCR010000320.1:0-8083 GCA_049586815.1 Anaeromyxobacteraceae bacterium | reverse complement strand
GTGAAGGACCTCCTCCCGCTGCGCGGCAAGGCGAGGGGGGCAGCCCTGGCGCGCGCCCGGGAGGACCGCATCCGCGCCGCCGAGGAGGCCCGCCCGGCCCCGCTCACGGCGGGCTCCCGCCGGCTCGACGTGCGGGGGATGCGCGTGGACGAGCTCCTCCGGGCCGTCGACCTCTTCCTCGACGGGCTCTACGCCGAGGACGCCGCCGACGCCGTCATCCTTCACGGCCACGGGACGGGCGCGCTCAAGGAGGCCCTGCGGAGCCACCTGCAAGGGTCACCCTATGTGGGTATGTTCCGCCCGGGAGATGCACAAGAAGGGGGCGATGCAGTTACCGTGGTGCGCTTTCGTCGCTGAACTGGCACGTATTCGTCACGCACGCCTCTCCACCGGATCCCCCACCCGGCAAACGGAGCTCTCCCCATGATCAGGTTCACCGCCCTCGGGATCGCGGCGCTCGTCGCCGTCATGCCCGCCGCCGCACACGCCCAGACCACGACCACCGCGGAAGCGGTGGTCGAGAAGAACACCGTCGTCGTCGTGAAGGAGGCGCCGAAGCCGTCGCCCGTGACCTTCACGCCGTACGGGTTCTTCGTGATGAACGCACTCTTCAACGACGCCTTCGGGAACCGCAACTACCCGCTGCCGGCCCTCTGCTCCACCGGCGCCGCCTGCGAGGGCAACTTCCTCATCGACGTCCGCCAGTCGCGGATCGGGGCGCGCCTCGCCTTCAACGACACGGCGGGCTGGACCAAGGCGGTGCTCTCCGCCCTCATCGAGGTGGACTTCAACGGCGGGTACGCCGGCGCGGTCCCCACGGGAACGGTCGGGTTCTACAACCCGGTGGTTCGGCTCCGGAAGGCCTACATGGATGCGACCTGGGGCACCGAGTCCCGGCTCGTCCTCCGCGTCGGCCAGGACGACATCCTCGTCTCGCCGCTCCGCGCCACCAGCCTCGCCTACACGGCGAACTCCCTCTTCCAGTTCGCCGGCGTCATGAACGGCCGCGCCCCGCAGCTCCAGGTCCGCTACGAGATGGCCCCCAAGGACGGGTTCGCCTTCTCGGCCGTCGCCGGCGCGCTCAACCCGCAGGACAACACCGCGGGTGACACGAACGTCCCCGTCTCCCCCAGCCAGGCCGTCGACCTCGGCGCCGGCAACCGGTCCCGCATGCCGGCGTTCCAGGGCCGGCTCAGCGCCGGCCTCAGGACCGGCGGCAAGAAGCTGGTCGACGTCGGCATCTGGGGCGGCTGGCAGAAGAACCGCTTCGTGAGCCCGGCCACCGACACCACCATGGACATCGCCTCGTACACCTACGGCGCCGACCTGACCCTCAACCTCTGGCTCTTCCAGGTGCTCGGGAACATCTACAAGGGCAACGGCTTCGACGCGGCCGGCACGCTGGGCGCGAGCCAGGGCATCGCCGTCTCGGTGGCGCGCGCCACCCCGACCTCTCCCTACGCCATCACCGGCCTGAACGCCGTGCCGGCCACCTCCGGCTGGTTCCAGGTCCTCTTCGGGCCGTCCGACCTGGCGCAGGTCTACGGCGGCTGGGGCGGCACCCAGAGCCCGTTCAACGCCTACACGGGCAGCCTCCTCGCCGTGAACGCCACCCGCGTGCAGAACTACATGTGGGCGGCGGGACTCATCGGCTACGCGGGCAAGAACTGGCGCTTCTCGGCCGAGTACGCCCGGGCCACGAGCTGGTTCTACACCGGCAACTCGTACAGCCAGGGACAGTTCTCGCTCAACTCGATGATCGTGTTCTAGACGGAAGCTGGACGAGAGCCGGACGTCTCGACGCAGTGCAGCGTGACGCCGGGCCTCCTCGGGAGGACCCGGCGCTCGCTTTTTGGGCCCTGCGCGCTCGTGATATGTAGGTCCACCGGCTCGGTTTCCCACCACCCCTGACGCGGCCCGCGGAGCCCCCGCAGCCCCGCCCCGGAGGTAGACCCGATGAAGCGCTTCCTGTCGCTCCTCGCCGTTCCGCTCCTCGCCATCCCGGCCCTCGCGCTCGCGCAGGTGAAGATCGGCGTCATCAACTCGATGACGGGCCCGCAGGCGCCCATCGGCGAGAACCTCACGAACGGGATCAAGCTCGCCGAGGAGGACCTCGCGGCGAAGGGCATCAAGGTGCAGCTCGTCTGGGAGGACGACACCGGCAAGCCGCAGGTCGGCCTCTCCGCCATGGACAAGCTCGCCACCCGCGACGACGTCGCCGGCGTGGTCGGCGCCTACACCTCGGCGGTGACGAACGCGGTGGCCAAGAAGGCCGAGCAGTACAAGGTGCCGCTCGTGAACCCGGTGGCCTCCAAGGAGGAGATCACGCGGCAGGGCTACAAGTACGTCTTCCGCGTCTCCGCCACCACCGGCGACTACGCCGCCATCCTCCTCGACATGGCGACCTCGCTCGGGAAGCCGAAGACCATCGCCATCCTCTCCGAGAACACCGACTTCGGCGTCTCCGGGGCGAAGAGCGCCAAGGAGTACGCGGAGAAGAAGGGCATCAAGGTGGTCTTCGAGGAGGCGTACTCCCCCGGCTCCCCGGATTACCGCTCCACGCTGGTGAAGGTGAAGGGCGCGAACCCGGACCTCATGTTCATGGTGTCGTACGTCGCCGACGCCATCACGCTCATGCGCCAGTCGCGCGAACTCCAGCTCACGCCCATGGCCTTCCTGGGCGCCGGCGCGGGCTTCTCCACCGACAAGTTCGCGAGCGAGAAGAACATCTCGAACGCGGTGTTCTCCTCCACGCAGTGGACTCCCGACGTGAACTGGCCGGGCGCCAAGGCCTTCGGCGAGCGCTACACGAAGCGCTTCGGCAAGGTCCCCACCTACCACGCGGCCAACGCCTACATCGCCATGATGATCCTCGGCGAGACCGCCGCCAAGGCCGGGGGCGACCGGGAGAAGATCACCGCCGGGCTGCGCGCCGGGAACTGGGACGGCATCTTCGGCCCGGTGAAGTTCCAGGACTTCGACGGGTACCAGAACCAGAACAAGCACCAGATGCTCGTGGAGCAGGTCCAGGACGGCAAGTACTTCACGGTCTGGCCGCAGGCTCTCCAGAGCGGCAAGCCCATCTGGCCGTTCCCGGGCTGGAAGTAGCCCCACGGGCGGCGCCCGGCGATGACCATCTTCCTCCAGTCGCTCCTCTCGGGCGTCCTGATCGGAGGGGCCTACGCCCTCATCGGCGTGGGCCTCACCATCATCTTCGGCGTGATGCGCATCATCAACTTCGCCCATGGCGACCTGGTGATGCTGGGGATGTACGCCTCCTACTTCCTCTTCACGCTCGGCAACGTCGACCCGTTCGTGTCGGTGGTCTTCGTCTTCCCTGCGCTCTTCCTCTTCGGGGCCATCCTCCAGAAGACGGTCATCAACCGGGTGCTGAACGCGCTCCCCCAGAACCAGATCCTGCTCACCATCGGGATCGGGCTCATCCTCAGCAACACGATGATGCTGCTCTTCACCTCCGACTACCGGATCATCTCCACCAGCTACTCCTCGGGGAGCTTCCGGGTCGGCGACATCTCGGTCTCCACACCCCTCCTGGTCTCCTTCGTGATCACGGCCGCGGTGACCGCGGTCCTCTACTGGTTCCTCCTCAAGACGGACACCGGGCAGGCCATCCGCGCCACAGCACAGGACCGGGACGCGGCCCAGCTCATGGGCGTGAACGTGAAGCGCATGAGCATCCTCGCCACCGGCATCGGCGCCGGCCTCGCCGCCATCGCCGGGTCGCTCATCTCGCCGACCTACTACATCTTCCCGCAGGTCGGGCAGCCCTTCACGCTGAAGGCGTTCGTCATCGTGGTGCTGGGCGGGATGGGGAGCGTGATGGGGGCGACCGTGGGCGGGATCATCATCGGCGCCACCGAGTCGCTCGCCGGCGCCTACATCAGCTCGGGCCTGAAGGACCTCGTCGTCTACGTCCTCTTCCTGCTCATCCTGCTCTTCAAGCCGGCGGGGCTCTTCGGAAAGTCCCGGGTCTAGGCGCCATGTCCGCGAAGACCCGCGCCCGAGGACTCTCCGCGCTCCCCGTCGTCGCCGGGGTGGCGGTGGTGCTGCTGCTCGCCGCCTTCCCGAGGTTCGTGGAGAGCCCGTACGCGCTCCACATGATGGTCCTCTTCTTCCTCGCCGTGATCATGGGAGAGGCCTGGAACCTCATCGGCGGCTACGGCGGCCAGTACTCGGTGGGCCACGCCGCCTACTTCGGGATCGGCGCCTACACCGTGCTCATCCTCCTGCAGTCGAGGGGGGTGGCGCCCTGGTGGGGGCTCCTCCCGGCGCTCCTGCTCGCGGTGGTGGTGGCCGCCATCGTGGGGAGCATCACCTTCCGGCTGCGCGGCCCCTACTTCGTCCTCGCTTCCATCGCGGTGGCCGAGATCTTCCGCCTCGCGGCGCTCAACTGGAAGTCCCTCACCAACGGGGCCGAGGGCATCCTGCTCTCCGAGATCCCTCCGCTCGCCATCGGCGGCACGGTGGTGACGAACTTCGTCTCCAAGGTCCCCTTCTACTACATGGGGCTCGCCCTGGCGGTGACCACCGTGATCGTCACGGCGTGGTTCCAGGGATCCAAGCTCGGCTACTACCTGCAGGCCATCCGCGAGGACCAGGACGCCGCCAACTCGCTCGGCATCCCGCTCACGTTCTACAAGAACGTCGCGCTCATGATCTCCGCGTTCTTCACCGCCTGGGCGGGCGCCCTCTACGGGCTCTACGTGGGGTTCGTGGATCCGCAGACGGCGCTCGGCCTCGACATCTCGGTGCAGATCGTCCTCACCGCCATCATCGGCGGCATCGGCACCATCCTCGGACCCGTGGTGGGCGCCGGCCTCCTCGTGGCCCTCTCCGAGGCTCTGCGCTCCAACGTCCTCACCGACCTGCTCGTGGGTGTGGGGATCGTCGATCCGTCCTCGACCATCGGGCGGTTCCTTCGCGACAACCTCTCCCACGCCCACATGCTCATCTACGGCGTGCTCGTCGCCCTCACCATCCTGTACATGCCCGATGGCGTGCTCGGGGCGATCCGGAATTCGCTGCGGAAGCGCAGGTCCCGGGCCGCGACGGGAGGTGCCCGGTGAGCCCCATCCTGGAGATCAAGCAGGTCAGCAAGTACTTCGGCGGGCTGGCCGCAAACTCCGACGTGTCGTTCTCGATGGACCCTGGGATGATCATGGGGCTCATCGGCCCCAACGGCGCGGGCAAGACGACCCTCTTCAACTGCATCACCGGCTACTACCCCCCGTCGAAGGGGGAGATCGTCTTCAAGGGAGAGCGCCTGAACGGGATGAGCCCCGACCAGGTCTGCAAGCGGGGCATGGTCCGGACATGGCAGAAGGTCCGGCCGCTCGCCAAGCTCACCGTGCTCGACAACGTCGTCGTCGGCGCCCTGGTGCGCACCGGATCGGTCCCGGCCGCCCGCGAGATCGCCCGGGAGCAGCTCGAGGTGGTCAAGATGGGCCACAAGGCCGACTTCCTGGCCGGCGGGCTGCCCATCGGCGAGCGGAAGAAGCTGGAGGTCGCCCGGGTGCTCGCCACCAGGCCGGACCTGCTGCTCCTCGACGAGGTGATGGGCGGGCTCAACCCGGCCGAGAGCGACGAGATCATCGAGCTCATCCTCGACATCAAGAAGCGCGGGCTCACGCAGATGGTCATCGAGCACGACATGAAGGCCATCATGCGGATCTCCGACCGCATCGTGGTGCTCAACTCCGGCGAGAAGCTGGCCGAGGGAGCACCGCGGGAGGTGGTCTCGAATCCCGAGGTGGTGACCGCCTACCTGGGCGAGGCCCACGTCTGAGCGAGGAACGCGCGTGCTCCGGATAGAACACCTCGACTTCAGCTACGGCGACCTCCAGGTCCTCTGGGACCTCTCCCTGAAGGTGGAGAAGGGCGAGATCGTCACCGTCCTCGGCGCCAACGGCGCCGGCAAGTCCACCACCCTGAAGAACGTCTCGCGGCTGGTCCGCCCCAGCCGGGGCTCGATCACCTTCGAGGACCAGGATCTGGGGAAGCTCGAGTCGCACCAGGTCGTCGAGCTGGGCGTGGTGCAGGTCCCGGAAGGGAGGCGCATCTTCCCGGAGATGACGGTCCTCGAGAACCTCCGGATGGGCTCCTTCGTGAAGGCCACCCGTCCCGACCGCCAGCGCAACATCGAGCGGGCCTTCAGCCTCTTCCCTCGCCTGGCGGAGCGGCAGAAGCAGCTGGGCGGCACCCTCTCGGGAGGCGAGCAGCAGATGCTGGCCATCGGGCGCGGGCTCATGACCAACCCGCGGCTCCTCCTTCTCGACGAGCCGTCCCTGGGGCTCTCGCCGCTCTTCGTGAAGAACATCTTCGAGATCATCCGCGAGATCAACCGGCAGGGAACGACGATCCTGCTCGTCGAGCAGAACGTCTTCCAGTCGTTGCGCATCTCCCACCGGGCCTACGTGCTCGAGACCGGAAGGGTGGTACTCTCCGGGACCGGTGAGGAACTGCTCGGCAACGAGCACGTGAAGAAGGCGTTCCTGGGAGCCTGAACGACATGGCGAACGATCCGAGCATGACCAAGGTCCGGCGCTGGATGACCCCGAGCCCGCTGACCATCGACGATTCGGCGAGCATCGTGGAGGCCATCCACAAGCTCAAGGAGAAGAACATCCGGCGGCTCCCGGTGATGCACGGCGGCAAGCTCGTCGGCGTCGTCACCGAGAAGATGCTGAAGGACTTCACTCCCAGCAAGGCGACCAGCCTCGACACCTGGGAGGTCCACTACCTGCTCGCGCGCACGCCGGTCACCGCGGCCATGAACCCGAAGCCGCACAAGGTCCGCCCCGACGACGAGATCGCCGACGTCGCCAAGCTCATGGAGGACCGGAAGCTGAACGGCGTCCTCGTGGTGGACGACAAGGACGACCTGGTGGGGATCCTCACCACCACGAACTGCCTCGAGGCCCTCATCGGCTTCGCCCGGGCCTTCGGGAAGTAGTCAGCGCTCGAGGAACAGCTTTCCCGCCACGAGCAGCGCGAAGGAGACGACGGCGAGGCGCATGACCGCCGCCGGCAGGCGCTGGGCCACGTGCGCCCCCACCCATCCCCCGGCGACGCTCGCCACCGCCATGAGCCCGGCCTCGGGCAGGTGTACGGCCCCGGCGAACAGGAAGTAGGCCGCGGCGATCCCGTTGATGAGCAGCGAGAAGAGCACCTTCAGCGCGTTGGCGTGCTGGAGCGTGTCGGGGAGGAAGATCGCCATGGCGGCGAGCATGAGGATGCCGATCCCCGCCCCGAAGTAGCCGCCGTAGAGCGAGATGAGGAGCTGGGCCATCCAGAGGGGAGCCGGGACCCGGTCGCCCGCCATGGGCATCTTGCGCGCCACCCAGCGCCCCACTGGCCCCTGCAGGGCGAGCAGGCCGGCGGCGAAGAGGATGAGCCAGGGAACGACGGCCCGGAAGGCCCGCTCCGACGTGTGGAGCAGCAGGATCGATCCGCCGAGCCCTCCGAGCAACGACGGGACGGAGAGGATGACGGCCCGCCGCTTCTCCTCGCCGATGAGCTTCCGGTAGGCCCAGGTGGAGGAGACCGTGCCGGGCCAGATGGCGACCGTGTTCGTGGCGTTCGCCTCCACCGCGGGCAAGCCGGCGAAGAGCAGCGCGGGGAAGGAGAGGAGCGATCCGCCCCCCGCGATCGCGTTCACGACGCCCGCGGCGAAGCCGGCCAGGGCGAGGAGGATCCACGGATGCTCTTGCACGCCGGGCATCCTACCCCGGGCGAGGGCCCGGTGCGCGACGCGGCGGGACGCGCTAGATTCACCGGCGGGAGGAGTGAACGATGCGCATCGCCACGCACGACCGCGGCCAGGTGCTGAACGTCGCCGGAGCCGGACACCTCTCACCCGCGGTGCGCGACGGGGCCCCGTGCCTCCTCCCCGAGGGGGAGACCGCGGGACGGGTCGGCTGGCAGGCCTTCTTCGCCGCGCTCGACCGGGCCGGGCTCGTCGTCGCCTGGGACCCGGAGGACCCGTCCTCGGCGGCGCCGGTGCCCGCTCGGGGCCGGGCGGTCCCCTCCTCCGGCGCCTAGAGCGCATCTCACGACCCCCGGC